>JAOABO010000031.1:6100-14753 GCA_026418315.1 Bacteroidia bacterium | reverse complement strand
CAAATAGACAGCAATCTGATAGTTGGTATTATTGTATCTTTTCTAACTTAGCAAACTTTAATAACAATACTTTTTGACCATGCGCATCAAAATGCACGATGGCCTTGCTATCCGGCCATTTCCCACTTATTTCCAAAATGGTTCCTTTTCCAAATTTATCATGATAAATGACATGGCCTTTTTCCAGATCTTTATTTTGAACAGCAGAATAATTTGCTTCACTGTTATTTTTGGTAGCTTGATGAACTGATACAAGTTTTCGTGGGCTTTCTGTCTTATTCGTTTTCTCAAAATATATATTGGAACTATCAAGGTCTGACGAAATGTATTGGCGTCTGTTGGGCATATCGGTTTGTACACTTATCAACTCTTGCGGAAGCTCATTAATAAATCTACTTGGAACAGAGTAATTAGACCTTCCATTAATAAACCGTTTTTGAGCAAAAGATAAATGTGCTCTTATTTTTGCCCTTGTAACAGAAACATAAAACAATCGGCGTTCTTCTTCTATTTCATCTTCAAACATGGTTCTTGAAGATGGAAATAATCCTTCTTCTAATCCTGTTACAAATACATAAGGAAACTCCAATCCTTTTGAAAGATGTATGGTCATTAAAAGAACCTTGGGCGACATATTCAAAACATCTTTCTCATCTTGTGATGTTAATAAACTCACTTCTCTCATAAATTCTTCTAATGTACGAAATGCAGGTAATTGATTTTCATTCATTGTTTGCTCTTCGGGTAATGTTCGCTCTGTAGCCGAAAATTGTTCAATAGCATTTATTAATTCTTTAATATTTAAAACTCGTTCTTTATTTTCTTCTGTAGGGGAAGATTCATAATACTTTATAATCCCTGAAAAATCAAGTATTTCTTTTGCAAGAGTTACTACATCTTGTTCAAATAAGTTGTTTCTAAATCCAACAATATTGGCCACAAAATTTTCAATAACGGCTGTTTGCTTATTACTAATATTCAATTCGTTTTGTAATAACCTTACATTCTGCATTAATTCAAACAAACTGATTTGGTTATCATAGGCATAATTACTCATCTTTTCGAGAGTGGTATCACCTAATCCTCTTGTCGGAAAATTGATAATTCTCATCAATGCCTCTTCATCTTTAGAATTAATAACCACACGAAAATATGCCAACACATCTTTTACTTCTTTTCTTTGATAAAACGACATGCCTCCATATATCTTGTAAGGAATTTGATATTTTCTGAATACATCTTCAAAAACCCTGGACTGTGCATTCGTTCTATACAGAATGGCCATATCGGAATAATCAGCTCCTTTATTGATGAGAGATAAAATTTCCTTTGCAATAATATGAGCTTCGTGGTTTTCATCTGTACAGGCATATAAAAATAATGGCTCTCCTTTTGAATTATTGGTATAGACCTTTTTAGGTATCTGGTTTTTATTTTTTTTGATAATGGCATTAGACGCCTCAACAATATGTTGAGTACTTCGGTAATTTTCCTCTAATTTGAATAGTTTATGTTGCGGAAAATCCTTGCGAAAGTTCGTAACTATATTATTGATATCAGCACCTCTGAAACTATATATGCTTTGCGCATCATCTCCTACCACACATACTTTCTGATGGTTTTTTGCCAATTGCTTCACAGATAAATACTGAGAAAAATTAGTGTCCTGAAATTCATCTACTAATATATATTGAAATAAATTCTGATATTTATCTAAAACATCCGGAAAATCTCTGAACAACACATTGGTGTAATAAAGCAAATCATCAAAATCCATAGCTCCATTCCTGTACAATTGTTTTTGATACGCTTTATATACATCAACAAAATGCTCTCTTTTCCTGTATCGGTCTTCTGATATTAAATTAGGAAGGGTTTCATATTTAGCCGGAGAAATGAGATTGTTTTTCAAATCTGAAATTCTTGCCAACACAGATGTGGGCTTGTATATATTTTTATCGTCTAAATTCATTCTTTTTACAATATCGCTGATAATCTTTTTACTATCCTCTGTGTCATAAATGGTAAAAGTGGGTGTATAGGATATTTTTTCTGCTTCTCTTCTCAGTATTTTAGCAAATACAGAATGAAAAGTTCCCATCCATACCTGACGGGCGTAGGCAGGGTTCACTAAATGAGCAATTCTTTCTTTCATTTCACCAGCTGCTTTATTGGTAAAGGTTAATGCAAGAATGTTGTATGGCTTCCATCCTTTTTGAATCAAATAGGCAATTTTGTAAGTCAACACCCTTGTTTTTCCAGAGCCCGCACCGGCTATTACCATCAAGGGACTATCAATATATTCTACCGATTGTCTTTGCACTTCATTTAAATCTTTCAAAAAATCCATATTATTCATCTTAATAAATGAAAGGCAAAGTTAAGGAAGTAATTTGAAAGGCGCTGATGAAGTTTTGAAAAAGATATACACAGATATAATTTTATTTATATCCAAAACATTTTTCCATACATTTGAGCCAAAAAAGAAATGAAAAAATTGATTATTCCTTCTGTTTTATTAAGTGTAGGACTGTTTTTCGCTGCCTGTAAAAAAGAATCTACTGCTTGCGTAAGTGGTGAAATCAAAGGCGGAGAAGGTAAAACTATTTATTTAGACCAACTGAATTCACAATCTGCTGTAACAGTAGATAGTGCAATCATTGATAAAAACGGGCATTTTGAATTCTCTAAGTTCAAACCCACACTTAATTTTTATCGCATTAGAATAGAGCCACAAAATTTTACCATCATTATATTAGATTCTACAGATAAAGTCAATTATACTGCCGACGTAAAAAATCTGGCGGATGCCAAGGTTACAGGATCTAAAGAAACAGATGCTTTTAATGAATTTAATGCCATTAGTAAAAAATACAAAAAACATATTGACTCACTACAACAGGTATTTCAAACCGAAATGATGAAAAACACTAATGATTCATTGAAAATAAATCAACTGAAAACAGATATAGACAAAGTATATCAAAACTTTATTTCTCAATGGGCAGATGAATTAGCAGAAAAAGTAAAACAAAACAAGGATAAATTTGCATCTATCATTGCTCTGCAAATGCTGGATCCGCAAAAGTATTTAGATGTTTATCAGGAATTAGATAAAAATCTTGGAATCAAATACCCTCAACATCCTATGGTACAAATGCTACATAAAATTGTAGCACAACAATCTGCTCTTGCCCCCGGCACTCCTTGTCCCGAAATTGCTTTACCCGACCCCAATGGAAAAGAAATACGCTTATCTTCTTATAGAGGTAAAATCGTTCTTATTGATTTTTGGGCTAGCTGGTGCAAACCCTGTCGTGCCGAAATGCCTAACATGGTTGCTCTTTACAAAAAATATAAAGACAAAGGATTAGAGATTTTGGGCGTTTCACTTGATAAAGACAAACAAAATTGGATAGACGCCATTAAGCAAGACAATATCACGTGGCCTCAGGTAAGCGATTTGAAATTCTGGAACAGCGAAGTAGTTCCCCTATTTAATGTAGAAGCTATTCCTTATACTGTTTTGGTGGATAAAGACGGAAAAATTATTGCCAAAGGATTAAGAGGAATAGATTTGGAAAACAAACTGAAAGAGTTGCTGAAATAATTGTTTTCAATGAAAAAAAAACTGTGCATTGGCATTGCTATTAAAGCATTTCTCTCACACACTTTTTTCTCTCAATCTAAAATAGATATTTCTGAATACTTTCAGCAACAGGTTAATTACACTATTACCATTACTCTGAATGACAACACCCATACCTTGCATGGATTTGAAACCATTGAATATATTAATCATTCTCACGATACATTAAAATATATTTATTTTCACCTTTGGCCTAATGCCTATAAAAACCATCAAACCTGTTTAGCTCAGCAATTTTTACAATTAGGTGAAAAAGATTTCTATTTTTCAAAACCCGAAGAACGAGGGTACATAGACAGTTTAAATTTTCAAGTTAATCATCAGCCCGCAAAATTTGTAGTTGACCAAGATACCATAGATATTGGCATTTTATATTTAAACAAACCTTTGTTTCCCAATCAATCCGTTATTATCACAACACCGTTTTTTGTCAAAATTCCATCTGCCAAATTCTCAAGATTAGGCCATTTGGGCAATGCTTATTATATTACTCAATGGTATCCTAAGCCCGCTGTTTATGACCGATATGGATGGCACCCTATGCCCTATTTGCACAACGGTGAGTTTTACAGCGAATTTGGAAATTTTGATGTAAGTATTAGTGTACCCGAAAATTATGTGGTGGCTGCTACAGGAAACAGATTGGCCGATGAAAAAGAAGAAAAATTTCTCCAACAAAAAATTCACTTAACTAAACACATCATAGAACACCCATCCGACACCATTTTGAAAAATGATTTTCCTGAAAGCGCCAAAGAATATAAAACTGTTCGGTTTGTAGAAAGTAATGTACACGACTTTGCATGGTTTGCCGACAAACGGTTTTTAATTCTTAATGATGAAATAGAACTCTTTGAAAGCAAGAAAAAAATTAAAACATACTTGTATTTTACACCTGCTAATTTGCATTTATGGAAAAACGGCTTGGAATATATCAATGAAGCCACTTTATTTTATTCGTACTTTGTGGGCGATTATCCCTACAATTATGTAAGTGCTGTAGATGGCTCAACAGCGGCTGGTGGCGGAATGGAATACCCTACTATTACACTGATTAATCAATCTTCAACCGCCAAACAACTGGAAGAAACCATTGTACACGAAGTAGGACACAATTGGTTCTATGGCATACTGGGTAGCAATGAAAGAGATTATCCGGCTATGGATGAAGGAATTAATTCGTTTTATGAAATGAGATATTTGTATAAAAAATATCCCGACTTAAAACTTTCAGAAATATTGGGTATTCAACCTAATAAAAAATTTTTGGGAATAGAAAAACTGCCGCAAAGAAAATATTATGAATACGCCTATTTACTTTTAGCCACCCACAATGCCGACAAGCCGTTGTTAGATAAATCGTATAAATATACTGAATTCAACTATGGTGGCATTGTATATTCCAAAACCGCCATAGAGTTAGAATATCTGAAAAATTTTTTGGGTGAAGAATTATTTGACGAAGCAATGGCTTTCTATTTTAAAACATTTAAATTCAAACATCCCTATCCGCAAGATTTAAAAATACTGATGGATTACTTTGAAGGCGGCAATTACCTTTTGCCCTTATTGGAAAACATCACAATGACCAATAAAAAAATAGATTACAAAATTAGCCATGTGAGAAAAAATGAAAATACTGTTTATGAAGTAACCATCAAAAACAAAGGCGACTTTACTGCACCGGTTGTGATACAAGCTATAAAAGACAACAAAGTAATAGCCGAAATATGGAAAAAGAATATAGACAAAAAAGAAACCTTCTCTTTTCCACCATTGAATGCAGATTATTTTAGAATTGATTACAACGAAATCATGCCCGAAGTCAACAGAAGAAATAATACCATCCGCACATCAGGATTATTCAAAAAAATTGAACCTTTACAAGTCAATTTTGGCTGGAGAATAGACGACCCTTACAAAACACAAATTCATTTTTCGCCTCTTATTGGATGGAACTATAACGATGGAACTATGTTAGGAATGGCGTGGTACAATCATGGATTATTTCCTAAAAAGATAGAAGGATTTGTAGCCCCCATGTACGCCTTCAAAAGCAATACTTTTGTAGGTAGCGGCGATGTTTATTTCAACTTTTTTCCAAACAAAATATTCAAAATCTTACAAACAGGTATAGCGTCTAAAACCTATTCATGGTGGTATTCTAAAAATAATTGGACCAATGAAAATCTTTTTGAGCAATACCTCAAGTTAGAGCCCTACATTCAATTTCAACTTAAACAAAAAAATCCTCTGAACCACATCAGACATCTTTTTGCTATAAGAAGCGTTTGGTTATCTAACAGAGCCCCCTTACAGGCATTATATTTTTCAAATAATAAAAATTTTAGTTGGATAAATGAATATACTTATACATTTCAAAAAAACAGCACCATTACGCCATTCACCGCTCAATGGCAAATGCAGCACAATGATTTGTTTGGAAAATTGTCTTTTATTTATTCAGGAAAAATATACACCCATCCAAAGCACTATTTTGAATACCGATTGTTTGCAGGAACATTTTTATTTGGCAATACAATCAACCAATCTCCTTATGCTTTTCGCCCTTCAGGTTATTCTAATACACAGGATTATATGATGGATTATTATTACTTAGGCAGATTCCAAGGCGACGCTTTTTATCGTCAGCAATTCTTTGAAAAAGAAGGTGGATTAAAAACATGGACATCTCTTGGTTATACTACTAATTGGCTGGCTTCGGCAAGTATCTACAGCCCATTCTTTAAAGGATTTCGTCTGTTTGCAGATGCTGTGGTTTCTGACCAGGAGTACATCCATTACCAAACAGGAGAGAAATCAAAATTACTATTAGATGCAGGTATTCAATTCAGTATTTCTGGTTTTATCAATATTTATTTTCCGGTTTTAATGAGCAGAGTATTAAAAGACAATTTACAACTGAATGGGTTTAGTCAGTGGTATAATCAAATAAGATACTCTATTCGCTTGAATCGTATCAATCCAAGATTTGAACTCACCCAATACATTGAATAATTAAAAAAATATGGCTTCTCAACAAATTATTATTGAAATCAATACAGATGAAAAGCACATTCCTGAAAACATTCAATGGCAAGCGCCTCAAATAATGGAAAAAGGAGAGTGCAAAAGCATAGCGCTTGCATTATGGGATAGCAAGGAAAACAATACATTAAGAATGGATGTGTGGACAAAAGACATGACCACCGACGAAATGAAAAAATTTTTATTACAAAATATTATTACCCTTTGCGACACCTATGAAAAAGCCACTTCTGACCAAGTATTGTCTGATAAAATCAAACAAATTATCATTCACATAGCCAAAGAAGAAAAAATTATATAGCACTATTGGATACCCACTTGTTTTAATACTTTTTTCAAACACATCTTATCCGAAAATACATTTTCACAACGCTCTTTCCGAAAAATTCAGCATCTTTGTATCAAAAAATTCATGTTGTTCAAAACTTATGGCTATGCCGTTAACGGCATTAATGCTATAAAAATCATAATAGAAACCAACATTATACCCGGAATTAATTTCTCTATTGTTGGCTTGCCCGATAGTGCCGTGAAAGAGAGCCAGCAAAGAATTCAGGCAGCATTGAAAAACATTAATTACCGAATTCCCGGCAAACAAATTACCATCAACATGGCCCCGGCAGATATTCGCAAAGAGGGCTCCGCTTATGATTTAACTATTGCCATTGGTATTCTGGCTGCTTCTGAACAAATAACAGCAGATAAAGCAGAAAATGCTGTTATCATGGGCGAGCTGGCTCTGGATGGAACATTAAGACCCATTAAAGGAGCGCTTCCCATTGCTATTACCGCAAAAAAAGACGGCTTTCAAAAATTCTTTCTCCCTGCCGAAAATGCCAACGAAGCCGCTATTGTTGAAGGCCTTGAAATTTATCCTGTAGAACATATCAAGCAATTAATAGATTATCTCAACAACAAAAATAATATTGAACCCTTGAAAATAAACGTTCAGGAGTTATTTTTAAAAAAAATAAATGACTATGACTTTGATTTTTCAGACGTTAAAGGACAACAAAATATAAAACGAGCATTAGAAATAGCAGCTGCAGGTGGTCATAATGTCATTTTAATAGGACCGCCAGGAGCCGGTAAAACCATGCTCAGTAAAAGATTACCTTCTATTCTTCCTCCACTTACATTAGAAGAAGCATTAGAAACAACAAAAATTCACAGCGTAGCCGGTAAAACAGAAAAAACCACCGGACTAATCACACACCGCCCTTTTCGCTCACCCCATCATACTATTAGCGACGTGGCTCTTGTGGGTGGTGGCAATCATCCACAACCCGGAGAAATTTCTTTAGCCCACAATGGTGTTTTGTTTTTAGATGAATTACCTGAATTCAAAAGAACGGTATTGGAAGTATTAAGACAACCGCTGGAAGACCGAATTGTTACTATTTCCCGAGCAAAATTTTCTGTACAATATCCTGCCAGTTTTATGTTAGTGGCCAGCATGAACCCCTGCCCTTGTGGCTATTACAACCATCCTGATAAAGAATGTGTTTGCACCCCTTCCATGATTCAAAAGTACTTAAGTAAAATATCTGGTCCATTGATGGATAGGATTGATTTACATGTAGAGGTGGTTCCTGTCAATTTTGATGAATTATCTTCCAAACATCTACCTGCCGAAAGTAGCAAAGAAATCCGAGAACGAGTTATAAAAGCCCGCAATATTCAAACCAAAAGATTTAGTAAAATAGAAGGCATTTACTGCAATGCACAAATGAGATCCAAAGAAATAAAAGAATATTGCGAACTGGATGAGGCAGGAATGAAAATTCTAAAAACCGCTATGGAAAAACTGCAACTCTCTGCCCGTGCTTATGACAGAATACTAAAAGTAGCCAGAACCATTGCCGACCTTGATGAATCTGAAAACATAAAAGTATCACACATAGCAGAAGCTGTGCACTACAGAAGTTTGGACAGACAAAATTGGGGAAATTAATC
>JAOABO010000031.1:0-6001 GCA_026418315.1 Bacteroidia bacterium | reverse complement strand
ATCCATACCTTATCAGTGAAAGAAGCTGCCTTACTCGAATACTTTATTCAAAATAAAAACAAAGCACTATCCCGCGAGCAGATTTTGAAAGCAATATGGGAAGACAAGGCCGAAGAGGCCTCTTACAGAACCATTGATAATTTTATAGTTTTATACCGAAAATTATTCGAAAATGACGCAAAAAAACCTCAATATTTCATTTCCATCAGAGGAATTGGTTATATATTCAAAGACAACTAAAAACCATGAAAAATCATTTTACATTATCACTCATATTCTTATTTACAATCATATCCAATACCTATTCTCAATCTGACTATGGAAATACTGAACAGTTTCGCCATTTCAGAAACAGAAGATTATTAATTTCTAACTGGCAAATTAATCAACTGGCTGATAGCGGAGCATTGATAGTCCGATTAAAATCCAACAAAAAAGCCATTGACCTTCTTAAAAGAGAAAACAAGTTAACTGCAGCAAAAGAAATAGAAAAACAAACCTATCAATTAAACAAGTTGATTGTACGGGCATTCTATAAACACTATAATTTTTCCAAATTGTATTTTATTTATGATTATTCATCAGATAGTTTGCTCAAAGGATATAAAAAAGGATTTTTTCTGGACACCAATTTAAACCGAAATACAGACATTGAAATGAAAGAAAAATTTTATCTCATTGCTGAAAAAGATAAAATCGTACAGTCCTCTATTGGTTTTGTTCCTGAACACGAAGCATCAAAAGTAAGTGAAACTGGCGCACCCGTTAAAGACGTAGCCATCGTAATAAAAAACAAATATGGACATCAACTCAAAAGCCCCTTTCCTTATTATATCAAAGGTCAGAATGTTCTCAAATACGAGATGTATGTACAAAAACTCGTAAACAACTTCACTAAATTTAAAGAAAAAAATCCAAGAAAATCGTATTCCGATGATATTAAACCCTTCTTGTATTAAATAACCATGAGTACTTTCAATAATGAAATAGATATTCAAATTCAAACATTACCTGAAGTTCCGGGCATCTATAAGTTTTATGATACCCACCATCATTTACTATACATTGGTAAAGCAAAAAACATAAAAAAAAGAGTAAGTTCCTATTTTCAAAAAGAACACGATAGTTTAAGATTACAATTACTGGTTAAAAAAATAAAAACAATAGAAACCATCACTGTACCCACCGAATACGATGCTCTTATACTTGAAAATGCTCTTATTAAATCCCTACAACCCAAATACAACATTCAACTGAAAGACGATAAAACCTATCCATGGATTGTTATTACAAAAGAGAGATTTCCAAAAGTATTTTATACCCGCAAAAAAAACATTCCATCTTTTGAATACTTCGGACCTTATCCATCTGTAACCTCAGTCAGGTTGTTAATTGAAACCATTAAGGAAATATTTCCCCTTCGCACATGTAACTACCTATTATCAGAAGAAAACATCTTGAAAAAAAAATTTCGCCCATGTTTAGATTATCATATAGGCAAATGCAAAGCCCCTTGTGCCGCTCTGCAAACAGAAGAAGAATACAATCAAAACATTCAGCAAATTAAAAAAATTATAAAAGGACAATTAAAAGAAGTGATCAATTATCTTGAATCTCAAAAACAGGAAGCCGTAAAAAATCTTGAATTTGAAAAGGCACAACAAATAAAAACAAAAATAGAACTACTACAAAAATATCAGGCAAAATCTCAGGTGGTTTCAGCCGACATTAAAGATGCAGAAGTATATCAGGTATATAAATACAATCAAAAAACCTATATCGGCTACTTCCGAATTGTCAATGGTTTTATTATACAAACTTTTATATCCGATTTATCAGGATTTACAGAAGAACCCGATGAAGAAATATTATCCACCATCATTACCAAATTAAGAGAAAAATTTTCGGACAATGCCCCTGAAATTATCCTGCCATTAGAACCATCCTTTCAATTACCTGATTTAAAATACACCATTCCAAAGATGGGAGATAAAAAGAAAATTTTAGATTTATTACTCAAGAACCTTGAACAGTATGCTTTGGAAAAAGAAAAACAATTAGCCATCAAAGACCCTGAAACCCACACCAATCAACTGATGCAACAAATGATGAAAGACCTGCGTATGAAAAAAGAACCCAGGCGAATAGAAGCATTTGATAATTCCAACATTCAGGGAACCAACGCTGTGAGCGCTATGGCAGTATTTATAGATGGAAAACCCGCCAAAAAAGAATACCGGCATTTTAATGTAAAAACTGTTGAAAATGGCAAACCCGATGATTTTTCTACCATGAAAGAAGTCATTTATCGCAGATACAAACGCGTACTGGAAGAAAACCTGCCTCTGCCCGATTTAATAGTAATAGATGGAGGAAAAGGACAACTCCATGCAGCATTAGAATCCTTAAAAAAACTTGGACTACAAGATAAAGTACATGTTATTTCAATTGCAAAAAGATTAGAAGAAATTTTCTTTCCCAATGACTCTGTGCCTCTTTATCTTGATAAGAGAAGCCCTACATTAAAAGTTATTCAGCACATCCGCGATGAAGTACATCGATTTGGAATCACACACCACAGAAAAAGAAGAACAAAATCCGCATTTCAAAGTGAGTTACTGAAACTCAAAGGTATAGGTGAAAAATTAGCCACCCGCTTACTCACCGAATTTGGATCAATAGAACAAATAAAAAATCAATCCGAACATCATCTTGCAAAAATAGTAGGCGCTGCAAAAGCTAAAATCATCAAGGAATACTTTGAAAAGAAAGATCGTTTTACATAACCCATTGTGCTTAATTAAAAAAATTCTTTTGTATCTCTTGTTAAAAATATTTTCACAAATAATTGTGGATATTTACTTGCTACAAACCACCCATCACATCTCTGTTTTTTACAAATTTGCAAAGTAAAATTTTGTTGAATGAGAAAGCATATTGTTTTGATTAGTTTAGTCATGTTCTTTCAATCTTGCTCTGATAAAAAGCAATCAGAACCTTCAGGTCCTGAAAGTAAAAATATTTTTTATTACAATGAAAAAGACGGCATCTCATCCTTAGACCCTGCTGAAAGCAATGTATTACCACATATATGGATATGTAATCAGTTGTATAATGGATTGGTACAACTAGACGATTCCTTGAATGTTCTACCTTGCATTGCAAAAAGCTGGGAAATACAAGAAGACGGCACAAAATATATCTTTCACTTAAGAAACGATGTGTATTTTCATGATAATGAATGCTTTCCAAATGGCAAAGGAAGAAAAGTTAGAGCATACGATTTTGAATTTTCATTTAACCGCTTATTGATTACCCCTAACTCCACCGCTGCCTCATTATTGGCTTATATTGACAAATCAGAACGAACAAACTACCGACCTTTTCAAAGCATGAACGACTCCACTTTTGTTATATATCTAAAGCAGCCCTATTCAGTTTTTCTCAATATACTAACCATGAAATATTTTTCTGTAATACCTTATGAAGCTATAGATTATTACAAAAAAACATTCAGAACACACGCAGTAGGCACAGGCCCCTTTATGCTAAAAAACTGGGAAGAAGGAAATAAAATGATACTTGTAAAAAATCCTCATTATTTTGAAAAAGATGCGCAAGGAAATTCCTTACCATATTTAGATGCAGTTGCTATATCATTTATCAGAGACAAAGAAACAGCATTTATTGAATTTTTAAATGGGAAATTAGACATGTTAAGTGGAGCAGATGCCATGAATATTAATGAGGTATTGGACAAAAGCGGAACATTAAACAAAACTTATGCTTCTAAATGTTATTTACAAAAAGCCAATTATTTGAAAACTGATTATATTGGACTGTTAGTAGATGAAAAAGTGAATAAAAATTCTCCTTTATTGAAAAAAGCATTCAGAAAAGCATTGAATTATGCCATAGATAGAGAAAGATTAGTCAAATACTTTCGTAATGGTGTAGGAATGCCCGCCGTAGCTGGCATTATTCCAAAAGGATTTAAATCTTTTGACACCTCTCAAGTAAAAGGATTTCATTATCATCCTGAAAAAGTAAAAGAACTACTAAAAGAAGCTGGCTATCCTGATGGAAAAGGATTGCCTGAAATAACATTCCATATCACAGAAGATTATAAAGAACAAGCATCTTTCCTCCAATCGCAGTGGAAAGAATTTAATATTCCCATTAAAATTTCTATTGAACAACCCTCTGTATTCAGGCAAGCCACCTTATTATTTCAATATGAAATGTTTAAAAAAAGCTGGTTGGCCGATTACATTGATGAAGAAAATTTTTTCTCATTATTTTATAGTAAGAATTTTTCTCCCATTGGATTTAATTATACACATTTCAAAAACGTAGATTTTGATTTACTATATGAAAAGACCTTAAGAACCACCGATGAAAAAGAAAAAATAAAACTATACCAGGAAATGGACAGAATTTTAATAGACGAGGCGCCCATTGTTCCATTGTATTATGATGAAGTAGTCAGATTAGTGAGCCATAAAATTAAAGGACTAAGCATGAATCCTATCAACGTATTATCCTTAAAACATGTTCAAAAAAATTGATACTATTCTTATTTAGAAAGCTACATTAAAATAAAAACTTATTACTCCGCAGGCACTGCAAAAAATTGATTCTCTCCCCAAGCATTTGTTGCAAAATTATGTAGGTTACAAGAGGTAGCACCTGTTCTATCTATATTAGCCCAATAATAATATCTTTTAATGGTTCCTGAAGTATTATTGACATAAATGCACCCCGAGGTCATTCCAAACCAACATGGATATACAACACTGCCACTCACTAAAGGGCTTCCAATAATATCTGGTGATGTAGAAAAAACTGTATTACTATTAGAAAGCGAGGACCGACACCATATTGCACCACTATTTACACCAGTAATATCCCACCCCTGAGCACCAGCATTACTTGGTGTAAGCAGCTCAAAAATAAATACCACCCATTTACCCGGTGGTAAATCAATATATGCTCCTGTATATTGCCAAGATGGAGATAATGTAGTTAAATGACTAGGAGTAGTAGGATTGTGAACACCCATGACGACTCCTGCATATCCACTGGTTTGAAACTTTGTCCATCTACCACTTTGCCAATAGTAATAGCCGGGTGTAATAGCATTCGTCCCAGTTCCTGCAGTAGCAGTATTGTAAACCAACATAGCATCATCTCCTGGTGAAGATACAGGTACAGTAATATTATCGGTAGCACCGGTCAAACTTACTTTTGGAAACATCACACCTTTATTAGCAGAAGAAACATGAAGCAAAGCAGAATTATTTGGAGATGCGGTACCAATACCTATATTTCCATTGTTTGAAATTCTCATTCGTTCTTGTAAAGTCCCTGTGTTATCAGGAGTAGTAAAAAAAGCTATTCTCCCCGGCATATCCGTAGATGTCCCTCCCGTAGCATCCGTACTCATCTCAATAGCCGCAGCTGCCGTGTATGATGAACCATTATACCCCTCCGCAAATATCCTCCCTAAAATGGTATTAGCACCAGAAGTAGCTAATGGACTTGATTTTGTACCCTGAGTGCGTCTTAAACGAATATCATTAGGACTCCCATAAGTTATGAACCTTGCTACATCATTGGACGACTCCTGGTGAACATCTAATTTTCCACCGGGTGTATTATCTCCTATAGAAAGCTGTCCGCCACTATGCAAACGCATCCGCTCTATGTTATTGGTTCGAAAAACTAAAGAAGTATTATCAATCGTACCTAAAAAGTGGGTAGCGGGATTGGTTCCGGAATTACCAAGAGTTAGCCATGCATCCCCAGGTAATCCTGAATTAAAGAGTTTAACCCAATTTGGCGAAGCGGACGTACCTGCATTATAATAATAACCCGCAGGTGTAAGCCCTCCTGTACCTGTGTTATATACTAAAAGCGAAGTAGCAGGCGATGAAATAGTAACAGCATCAATGGAGCTATTAAGCGATACACGAGGAATTAATAATCCTTTATTAGTAAA
>JAOABO010000030.1:4763-14846 GCA_026418315.1 Bacteroidia bacterium | reverse complement strand
GTGTTATTCCATCGCAAATAGGTAATATCACTGAAAAAACATCTTTTTGTTTAGAAACATAGTCATTAAATTCCTGTATTTTTTTTGTTACCGGCTCTTTTGGGACATCAGCAACCAATCCCTTCCACAAGGTATTATCAACTATCATCCATCCGCCCTTCTCAATTAAAGGAAGAAGTTTTTTGTAATATTGAATATTGTTTTCTTTATCAGCATCAAGATATACTAATTGATAAGATGTATTCAGGGTTTCAATGATTTCCATTGCATTTCCGCAAACAGTGCGGATGTTTTTGTAATTAAATTTTTGAAAAAAATTCATAGATATTTCTGCAAACTCTTTTTTTTTCTCAATGGTAAGTAGTTTGCCTTTTTTTTGTAATCCTTGTGCCAAACAAATAGCAGAATAGCCGGTAAATGTTCCTATTTCCAGAATATTGAATGGCTGAATCATTTTTGATACAGCCATTAAAAAATGTGCCTGTATATGATTACTTAACATTCTGTGTGCAAGTATATTTTCTTTTGTAAACTTTTCTATCTCATACAATTCATTAGGGAGCGAGGAAGAATGGTTGAGACAATATTCAGAAATAAGAGAATTGGTAATGGGAATGGGAATTATTTTGGGATTTTTTGGGGACATAAAATAAAAAAGCCCTTTTGATTTGCAAAAGGGCTAATAAAAGACATTCAAGTATTTATTTTTTAGATTTTTTGGTTTGTTTTTTGGATTTTGTTTCTTCCAAAATTTGTTCTACAGTGGGTGGAACATAGTCGGGGTCAATAGACGCATCCACTAATATTCTTCCGCAATGTTCACATACTATAATTTTATTATGAGCTTTGATATCCAGAATTTTTTGAGGCGGTATTTTACTAAAACATCCTCCACAAGCATCCCGTTCTACTACTGCTACGGCAATACCATTTTTTACATTTTCCCGGATTTTTCTGTATGCATTAATTAATCTTGGTTCTATCTTTGCAGCAGAGGCCTGAGAAATCTTTAAAAGTTCTTTTTCTTCAACTTCTGTTTCTTTTACAATTTCTTCTAATTCTTTTCTTTTAATTTCCAAATCTTTGGTTCTTTCATCTAATTCATTTTGAGCTACTTCAAGGTATTTGCTTTTTTCTTCTATAGCTGCTTTTGCTTCCTTAATTTGTTTTTCTGCCAATTGTATTTCAAGGTTCATGTATTCTATTTCTTTTACTAATGCTTCATATTCTCTGTTATTACGAACCTTGTTTTGTTGTTGTTCAAATTTTTTGATATTGGCCTGATGCTCTTTTATTGCATTTTTCTTTTCAAGGATTTTTTGCTCCAAGCCATGAATATCATTCTGAAGTTTTTGAACGCGGGTTTGTAAGCCAGTAACGGTATCTTCTAAATCCTTTACTTCAAGAGGTAATTCACCGCGGATAAAGTGAATTTTATCAATTTTTGAATCTATTTGTTGAAGCTGAAAAAGTGCTCTTAACTTGGCTTCTACTGATGCATCTAACTTTTCTTTGAAGGTTGTCATAATTATATGTATTTGATTGGATTGGTATTGGTTTTTGATAAAAGGGTTGCAAAGTTAGGAAATTTATTTTTAATAATCCGATAAAAAATTTCGGGTGTAAATTGCTCTGCTTCATAATGCCCAATATCCACTATCATGATTTTTTTGTCTGCATCAAAGAACTGATGATACTTAAAGTCAGAAGAAATGAACACATCTGCCGATTGATGAATAGCGGTGTTGAGCAAAAATGAGCCGCTGCCACCACAAAGTGCTACTTTTTTTATTTTTTTTTCAAAAGGCGTATATCTAACTAATGGTTGGCAAAAAGTATCTTTTACGATATGAAGAAAGGATTTTACGTCTATCTCTTCTTTTAACTCTCCAATGATTCCGCTTCCCACCTTAGCATGATAGTTATCAAGTAAATACACATCGTAAGCCACTTCTTCATAAGGGTGAGATGATAAAAGAGCGTTGATTACCTGCTTTTCTCTATATGCTTCAAAAATGGTTTCTAATCTGATTTCAGATTCTACGCTTAATTTATTTTTTTCTCCAACAAATGGATTAGTCAATTCATTACCTCTGAATGTTCCTTTGCCACTGGTATAAAAACTACATGAATCATAATTTCCGATATGCCCGCATCCTGCCTGAAACAATGCATTTTGAACCTGAACCAGGTGAGTTTCAGGAACGAAGGTAACTAATTTTTTAAGTATTTTATTTTTGGGTAAAAGAATACGTGTATTGATAAGGCCTAATCTATCTGCTATCTCTTTATTTACTCCGTAATAAATATTATCGGCATTGGTATGTGCAGCATATATGTTGATGTTATTTTTGATAGCTTTAATGATGCATCTTTCAACATAATTTTTTCCTGTAATTTGCTTAATAGGGGCAAAAATAAGCGGATGGTGAGCAACAATTAAGTTACAATTGTTTTGTATCGCTTCTTTAATGACATCTTCTGTAACATCCAAAGTCAGTAAAACACCGGTGCAAGGAACATCAGCATTTCCAATAATAAGTCCCGCATTATCATAATTTTCCTGATAAGTAAGCGGAGCAAAATTTTCTATCTCCTTAATAATATCGGATACAAGCGGGTTGTTCATAAAGATCAGGATAGTAATTGCTTGACTACAACAGAAATTCTTGAATTATCAGCTTTTCCCGAAAGTTCTTTAGTGGCTTTTCCCATTACTTTTCCCATATCTGCTACACTATTGGCTCCTACTTCCTGAATAATTTTTTGTAAAGCTGCTTTTAATTCCTCATCGCTTAATTGTTTAGGTAAAAATTCTTCCATAACACCGGCCTGATAGAGTTCTACTTCAGCAAGGTCGGGTCTGTTTTGTTGAGTATATATTTCTGCAGAATCTTTTCTTTTTTTCACTTCTTTTTGTAAGGATTTCAACACATTGTCTTCGGAAAATCCTTCAGAAGACGTTTTTACATGAATAATCACATTTTTAATTGCTCTTAATGCTTCCAGTCGCTTGCTATCTTTACTAATCATTGCTTTTTTTATCTCATTCATTATTTGCTCTTCTAATTGCATAAATTTGTTTTTGGCAAATGTAGTATATTATTCAAATAGTTTCAAATCAAGGATTGGGTTTATTAAGAAAGAAAGTTTTGCATCACATATTGGGCAATTTGTACAGCGTTAGTAGCAGCCCCTTTTCTTAAATTATCGGCAACTATAAAAAGATTCAGTGCGTAAGGATTAGTAAAATCTTTTCTTATTCTGCCAACCAATACTTCATTCTTTTTGTGGGCATATAATGGCATGGGATAAATATTATTTTTCACATCATCTTGAACAACCACACCTTTTGTATTATTCAGTATATCTCTGATTTCATTAATATTGAATTCTTTTTCCAATTCCACATAAACACTCTCACTGTGCCCACCAATAACAGGTACTCTTACACAGGTAGCATTAACGTGAATAGAATAGTCATTTAATATTTTTCTTGTTTCATTGTGCATTTTCATTTCTTCTTTTGTAAATGCATTATCCAAAAAAATATCAATCTGAGGGATTAGATTTAAATCTATAGGATACGAGTAAGCCGGCTGCGATGGCTTTCTTCCTTCTCTTTCTTCCATTAGTTGGGTCACTGCTTTTGCTCCAGTACCTGTAACTGCCTGATAGGTAGAAACAATGATTCTTTTTATTTTGAATAAACGGTGCAAAGGATATAATACCATGAGCATTTGAATTGTTGAACAGTTGGGGTTAGCAATGATTCTGTCTGTCTTCTTTAAAACATTAGCATTGATTTCTGGTACAATCAGTGGCTTATCATCATCCATTCTGAATGCTGAAGAATTATCAATGACATACGAGCCATTACTTGCAAACATAGGAGCAAATTCCAGTGCCGTTTTACTTCCTGCCGAAAATAAGGTTATATCCGGTTTCTTAGAAAGAGCATCTCTTACAGAAACAACGGAATATTCTTTTTTATTAAAAAGAACTTTTTTACCAACAGATTTTTCTGAAGCAACAGGAATAAATTCGGTAACAGGAAAATGAAATTCTTCCAATACCTGTATCATTTCCTGACCAACTAATCCAGTGGCACCAACAACGGCTACTTTCATATTTTTTTGACGCAATTATACTACATAAATCAATAACACAAATCAATAAAATCAGACATTCACTAAAAAAATATAACCATTCAATCAATATACTTGCCATTTGCAAAAAGATATTTGGTAAATTCAGTTTTATTTCCTTAAATTTATACCCAAAATAAAGGCGTATGAAAAAAAATAACATTATCTTCCTTTTTGCTTTGTTTTCCCTAACTCTTACCATTGTTATGTGTAAAAAAAGCAAAGACGACAGCATTGCCCCGGGTTATAGGGATGAAGTGGGTGGTGGTGGAAACCCTAATCCCAACTCTGTAACTACAACCGGTACCAGTACTATTACTAATCCGGCTACTACTAATAGCACATTAAATGTAGGAGGTGCAGGATGGTCTTATGCAGCTTGTGGTTCGGGCAATTCTTTAACCGCATTTAACGGCGCCACTACTGTGCAAATTAACTTCTTTACTACTCCCACTACCGGAAATTACAATTTACAAAGCGGCACGCCTACTTCTGGCAGTGTAGCACAATTAATAGTTTATAATGCTCCGGGTCAGCCCAGTAGTGTTGTTTGGTATTCTGCATCAGGTATGATTAGCGTAAGTACCACTACATCAGGTAATATTACTGCTACATTTAACAATGTTCCTTGTACACAAATGCAGTTTCCTTTTCCTGTTGTAACTGTATCAGGAGTAATGACCTGCATATAATACGGAATTGGTTTATCTTTGAGCCGCAGAAAATTTTTCTGCGGCTTTTTTTATTTAAATGAAAAATCTTTTGTCATACTTTGTTAAAAATTATTCATACAATCCTGTATTTTTAAGTATTGGAAGAATCTTTACCGCCTTAATAATTTTAATTGATTTATATTACAGATTTCAAAACTTAGAAGCACATTATACCAGTAAAGGTGTTCTACCATCATTTATCATCAAAAATTATTACCCATTTTATCAATATTATTTTTCAATTCATACTTTTTTTGATTCTCTTTTAGCACAAAAAATTATCTTTATCACTCACTTTATTGCTGCCTTCATGTTGCTGCTTGGATTTAAAACCAGGTTATTCACTGTAATTAATTTTTTACTTCTGCTATCATTACATCATCGCAACCCTGTTATTTTACAGGGAGGTGACGACCTGTTACGAATCACTTTATTTTATATGATATTTCTTCCGTGGGGAGAATATTATTCATTAGATAAAAAATTCAGTTTCAATAAAGGAAATCAAACTAAAACTAATGATACAGTTTTTTCGTGGATGTATGTGGTTTTTCTTATCAATGTGGCGTTTGTTTACCTGTTTTCTGCATTATTAAAAACATCTGAAGAATGGCGTATCAATGGAAATGCAATATATTATGCATTGAGTTTAGATACCCTACGCACTTCTTTTGGTACTTTTTTATATCCCTACTACCCAGTATTAAAGATATTAAGTTATATTGTGTATTATATCTTTGAAATAATTGTCCCTGTTTTATTAATTCTTTCTCCATCTGTCCACATTAGGAATATTGCTGTTGTTTTGATTATTGTGTTACATACTTTTATAATACTGAGTTTAAAGGTAGGTATTTTTCCTTATGTTGGAATTTGTACTGCCTTTATGTTGTTGAATATTAATAAATACCCTGCAAGCAGAGCACTTCAATTTCAACAAAATGAATTTTATTTTGCAATCATTATATTTATTTTAATATTGAGATATAATCTTGCAACACTTAACAATCATTGGTTTTCAATTACATTGCTGGAAGATAGAGTATTAAATTCTATTGGATTATCTCAAAGGTGGAATATGTTTTCTCCTGGTGTTAAAAAATACGATGGGTGGCTTGTATTAAGAGGAATTAAAAAAGATAATTCAGAATGGGACTTGATTCATAATACACCAAAAATTCATTATGAAAAAACAGAAAAAAACTTTAACTTTCTAAAAGGCGACAGATGGAGAAAATTCCTTGAGAATTATGAACAAGTGCAATACAATTTTTTAAAACCCTATTTTTGCTACTACCTTATATCTAATTGGAATACTAATCACCCTAACGATAGCATTGAAACATTAAATATTTTATATGTCAAAAAAACAAATTTACCAAATTATAAGTACAAAACAGAAATTGAAAACTTATGTTTGTGCAATCCAAAAATAGACAACTATAATCCATGAACTATACTACCCTACTCCACAGAGTATTTTATTACATAAAATATCTATTCACTGCTCAAAGCATTTATAAGATTCACTCTCCCTTTGTGTATGAATTTGTAAAAGAATGTTTTAATAAAAAAAATTACTATTACCACTTTCAAACAATGAATGACATCAGAAAAAAATTATCAAAAGATAATACACTTATTCAATATGAAAATATAGGTGCGGGCTCATTCAACTTAAACAAAAAAGTAAAAATTAAAGATATATTAAAAGTAAGTGTTAGTCCATCCAAATATTCTGAATTATACTTTAGAATCGCATTATTTTTAAAGAGTGATTTAATTATAGAATTAGGTACATCATTAGGAATCAATGCCATGTATTTAGCGTATGCAGCAAAAAAAGTCATCAGTATAGAAGGACAAAAAGCGCTTTGCGAATTTGCAGAGAATTTATTTCGGCAAAATCATATAGACAATGTACAAGTCATCTGCTCTGATTTTGATACTGCATTAAAAACAATATCTTCCAATACCCCGTTTAATATAGCATTGATAGACGGCAATCATACCTACCAAGCCACTATTCAATATTTTACATATTTATCATCATCTTTTACACAACTTCCTGTATCTGTCATTATTATTGATGATATATATTGGAGCCGGGAAATGACCAAAGCGTGGAATGAAATAAAAAATACAACAGATATTAAAGTAACCATTGACTTGTATAAATGTGGCATTGTAATATTTCATAAAAACTTTATAGAATCTCAACATTTTACTATAAGATATTAATGCAATAATTGGGTAAAAAAATCAGTCATCAAAAAAATTTGCATAAATAAATACAAATACCTACATTTGCACCCCTTAAATACAAAAAATATGGCTCGCGTTTGTCAATTAACAGGAAAAAAGCCCGTAAAAGGATACAATGTATCACACTCTAACAAAAAAACCAGAAGAGAATTTGGAGTGAACCTGAAAGTAAAAAAAATATTTGTACCCGAATTAAACAAATGGGTTACGCTTAAACTTTCTACTACTGCCATCAAAACCATTAATAAAAAAGGCGCTTACAATGCCATCAAAGAAGCAGTAGCAAAAGGTATATTAAACAAAGACATATTAACCCCTGCAAAATAATAACACTATGGCAAAGAAAAAAGGAAACAGAGTTCAGGTAATTTTGGAATGCACAGAACATAAAAACAGCGGAATGCCCGGCACATCACGCTACATTACCACCAAAAACAAAAAAAACACACCTGACAGATTAGAATTAAAAAAATACAATCCAATTCTAAAAAAATACACTATTCATAAAGAAATTAAATAAACTTTACTACTATGGCAAAGAAAACAGTAGCAACGCTCAGAACAGGAAAAGGAAAAGAATTTGCAAAAGTAATTAAACCTGTAAAAACAGCAAAAGGGACTTATTCCTTTAAAGAGTCTGTAGTACACGTAGATCATATTCAGGATTTTTTGAAAGAAAAAGAAAGCGCTTCAAAAAAATAATTTTGAAACAGAATATCAACTATTTCAATAACTCAATCAAAGTAATATATCCCGATGTCTTATCGGGATTTTTACTTTTATACAAATAAGTAAAATAATGACAACACAAAACACCAACAATGTAAAACACCTTATCATTGCTTCAGCTATTATTTTATCCGCTTTTTTAATCTCCAATGCGTGGATTACTACACACAATCCTAAAAAAACCATTTACGTAACGGGTTTGGCTCAAAAAGATTTTACTTCTGATTTAATTGTATGGAATGCTAAAGTATCCCGATTTTCAAATGACTTAAAGGAAGCCAATAAACTGCTGAATAATGATATAGAAAAAATAAAAAAATTCTTGTCCGAAAATAGTATTCAAGAATCAGAATACCACTTTACACCCATTCAAATTAACAGAGAATACGATAATAAATATAATGAAAACGGAACCCTTATTAGCACAATATTCAAAGGATTTACTGTATCACAAAATTTAGTATTAGAATCTAAAAATGTTTCTGTAGTAGAAAAAATGATTTCTAAAATAGGAGAAATTATTAATGAAGGAATTGAGTTTGATGTAGCACAACCCGATTATTTTTATACCAAACTCAGCGACCTCAAAATAAAATTATTAGAAGAAGCCACCAAAGATGCCCAAACTCGCGCAGAAACCATTGCCAAAAATGGCGGCAGCCAAATCGGAAAATTAAAAAATGCTACTATGGGTGTTTTTCAGATAACTGCCCAAAACAGTAACGAATCCTATGACTGGGGCGGCTCTTTCAATACCAAAAGTAAAAACAAAACCGCCTCTATCACCGTAAGATTGGAATACGAACTATAATATCAAAGCAATGCTTAAACTGATTAAAAACTTATTTGGAAAAACAGAACAACAAGAAGAATCTGAACTCAAAGAAACCCTGCAAAAAACAAAATCCGGTCTGTTTGATAAAATAAGCCGTGCCATTGCCGGAAAATCTAAAGTAGATGATGAACTGTTAGATGAGTTAGAAGAGGCCTTAATTTCGGCAGATGTTGGCGTATCCACCACCATTGAAATTATTAATCGCTTACAAAAAAGAGTCAAAGAACAAAAATTTTTGAACATCAATGAACTTTACGATATTCTACAAAACGAAATAGAACAAATGATGGTTTTGCCACCGCAGCAAGTTTTTTCTGTACAGGCAAAACCTTATGTCATAATGGTAGTAGGCGTTAATGGCGTTGGAAAAACCACTACTATTGGCAAATTAGCCAATATGTTCAAACAAAGCGGATACAATGTAATATTAGGAGCAGCCGATACCTTTCGTGCTGCTGCTATAGACCAACTCAAAGTATGGGCAGAAAGAGTACAAGTGCCCGTTATATCTCAGCAACAAGGCGCAGACCCCGCCAGCGTTGCTTATGACACCTTACAATCGGCTGTAGCCAAAAATGCCGACGTTGTAATCATTGATACAGCAGGAAGATTACACAATAAAATAAATTTAATGAATGAGCTAAGTAAGGTGAAAAATGTAATGAAAAAAATTATCCCCGATGCCCCTCACGAAGTGATATTGGTATTAGACGCTACAACAGGACAAAACGCTTTTGAACAATGCAAACAATTTACCACCGCCACCAATGTCAATGCTATTGCTCTTACAAAATTAGATGGTACAGCTAAAGGAGGCGTAGCAATCGGACTTTCTCATCAGTTCAAAATACCTATCAAATACATTGGTACCGGCGAAAAAATTACCGATATTCAACTATTTGACTCTAAAAAATACCTTCAATCCATTTTTCAAAAATAATCATTTATGAATAATAAAATCAGAGACAGCATCATCGTACTATCCATCATAGCAAATATTATTTTATTCGTTTTATTTTTCTCAGAAAAAAAAGAAACAACAACCAATACCACCCACTCTCATCATAACTCAACCACTCACACTTCTGCCATCACATCTGCAAGCAGTTTACCCGAAACTAAAATTGCTTACATCAACATAGATACCTTAAATGAAAAATATCTCTATATTTCTGACTATGTTAAAGTGATGAAAAAACGAAAAGAAACTCTGGAAGCACAATTACAATCTATGATGGCTACCTTTCAGCAGGACTATGAAAATTTTCAACAATCAGCACAGGCAGGAATAGCACCACAAGCAGAATTAGAAAAACAAAAAAGAAAATTAGAGCAACAACAAAAAGAAATTCAAAACAAACAACTGCAAATGGATAACTTAGCATTGGAACTT
>JAOABO010000030.1:0-4652 GCA_026418315.1 Bacteroidia bacterium | reverse complement strand
TTAGTGAATCCAAACTACGAAATTACCAAAGAAGTATTAGATGCATTAAACAAAGAATATTTAGAAAAAAAGAAAAACAATAAATAACCTTTAAACTATTCAATATTAATCATTCCGATAACGATAAAGTGCTTTTCTAATTGTAACCATTCATGAAAGATTATTCCAATGACTTAATGTTTATATTTTTACATAAAGTAAACTATTTTCTGTTTCAAAAGTATCGGTTTTTTGGAAGCAGAAAGTTAGGCCGAACCCTCTCTAAGTTACTTTTACCAAAACATCATACCCATTCCATCATTTCAACAATATATAACTTTAAAATCATTCTGCCCCCTAAAAATAATTTTGAAATAGAAGAACTTTATTATCTCGGCTTTTATGAAGCAGGTACTTTGCATGTAATTAAAAAAATATTGAAACAAGACGATGTGTTTATTGATGTAGGAGCAAGCGTAGGTTTAATGAGTTTATATGCAGCTAAGTTAGTTGGACCAAAAGGAAAAATATGGGCATTTGAACCAATAGAAGAAATGGCACTTCTCATTAAAAAAAGTGCAGAATTAAATGGCTATAATAATATAGCGATTTTTGAATGTGCATTAGGAGACAAAGAAACAACACTACCCATATATACAAACAGGGCATGCCCATCATTAATAGAAAAAAATAATGAAATTTCTACACACTACGTTACAGTAAAAATATTGGATAAAATTATTGAAGAACAAAAACTTGAGAATATTAAAATGATAAAAATAGATGTAGAAGGTTTTGAATTACAAGTATTAAAAGGTTGTGAAAAATTATTATCATCTTCCAACGCCCCGGTGCTTTGTATTGAATACGAAGGAACCTACCAGAATAAAGCAGTATTTGAATACTTACAAAAAATTAATCAATATAAGTTCTATCAATTAAAAAAAGGAAAAGCATTAGAAAGCGAATTGGAGCACATACCTTCTGTTAATCAACTCAAAATAAATGATAACGTGTTTTGTATGTTAGATTAGGCCAGCAATGAAAGTAACATCTTGCTAAAATGGTTCCACAGAACATCTTATTTACCCTTAAAATATGCATTGAATAGAAAAATATTTTTATTGCTTTTAAAGAAAATTGACCTATATTTGCCCCCTCAAAATTTTTAAATATGAATGAAAATGTAATGTTTATTGTGCCCGTTCTTGGACTAATTGGATTGATAGTCATGGTAATAAAATATTGGTGGGTAAAAAAACAAAATGCAGGTGATGATAAAATGCAGGAATTAGCCAGTTACATTGCTAGTGGCGCTATGGCATTTCTAAAAGCAGAGTGGAAAATTCTATCTTACTTTGCAATTATAGTAGCCATTTTATTAGCTTATAGTGGAACTATCCATGAAATCAACGGAATCAAAATACATTCACATTGGCTCATTGCAGTAGCATTTATTATTGGTGCTGTATCATCTGCACTGGCAGGATATATTGGAATGAGTATTGCTACAAATGCTAATGTAAGAACAGCTCAGGCCGCTAGAAAATCATTATCTGATGCATTAAAGGTATCATTTACCGGTGGTACAGTAATGGGACTTGGTGTGGCAGGACTTGCTGTATTAGGTCTGGGTTCCTTGTTCATTGTTTTTTACTATCTTTTTGCCAAAGGTACACCTGTTACAGGCGAAGAAATGAAAAGAACTATTGAAGTATTAACGGGCTTCTCATTAGGTGCTGAATCCATTGCTTTATTTGCCCGCGTAGGAGGTGGTATTTACACAAAAGCGGCCGATGTGGGCGCCGATTTAGTAGGAAAAGTAGAAGCCGGCATTCCTGAAGACGATGTAAGAAACCCTGCAACCATTGCCGATAATGTAGGAGATAATGTGGGTGATGTAGCAGGTATGGGTGCCGATTTATTTGGTTCTTATGTGGCTACCATTCTTGCCACCATGGTATTAGGACAAGAAATTGACTCTAAAGATAACTTTGGAGGGTTATCCCCTATTCTTCTACCAATGATGATTGCCGGTGTTGGTTTAATATTTTCAATTGTAGGAACATGGTTCGTAAGAATTAAAAACGAAAACGAATCCGTTCAGAAAGCATTGAATTTAGGCAACTGGTCTTCTATCATTTTAACCATTATTGCATCTTATTTTCTTGTAAAATGGCTGCTGCCCGAAAGTATGGTATTAAGAAATTTTGAATTTACTTCCAATGATGTATATGTTTCTATTGTGATTGGATTAATTGTAGGTGCCATTATGAGTTGGATTACAGAATACTACACCTCCATGGGAAAGAGACCTGTTATGTCTATTGTTCAAAAATCAGGCACCGGACACGCCACTAACATCATTGGAGGTTTATCTGTAGGAATGGAATCTACCGCTATTCCTGCAGTAGTACTGGCAGGTGGTATTATTTTATCTTATTACTTTGCCGGCTTGTATGGTGTTGCCATTGCAGCTGCGGGGATGATGGCTACAACTGCTATGCAATTATCTATTGATGCTTTTGGACCCATTGCTGATAATGCGGGTGGTATTGCAGAAATGAGTCAATTACCTCCTGAAGTGAGACAAAGAACAGACATTTTAGATGCGGTTGGTAATACCACTGCTGCTACTGGTAAAGGGTTTGCTATTGCATCAGCGGCTCTCACTTCACTTGCTTTATTTGCGGCTTTTGTAGGTGTGGCAGGCATTAATGCCATTAATATATACAATGCTGAAGTTTTAGGGGGGTTATTAATTGGAGCCATGATTCCATATTTATTCTCTTCTCTTGCTATTTCTGCTGTAGGACGTGCAGCTATGGATATGGTTAATGAAGTGAGAAGACAATTTAGAGAAATACCAGGCATCATGGAATACAAAGCAAAACCAGAATATGAAAAATGCGTAGAAATCTCTACAAAAGCTTCTATTAGAGAAATGGTTATACCAGGGTCTTTGGCAGTTATTATTCCTGTTATTGTAGGTTTTACATTTGGGCCAGAAGTGTTAGGAGGATTATTAGCAGGGGTAACTGTATCAGGCGTGCTCATAGGTATTTTTCAAAATAACGCCGGTGGAGCATGGGACAACGCCAAAAAATCTTTTGAAAAAGGAGTAGAAATCAATGGTCAGGTGTATTACAAAAAATCTGAACCACACAAGGCCTCTGTAACAGGAGATACTGTAGGCGACCCATTCAAAGACACATCAGGCCCTTCCATGAATATTTTAATTAAATTAATGAGTATTGTGTCTCTTGTAATTGCACCTTATATTGCTGTAAAAAATCCTTCTACTGCATCAAATCAAAAAACAACCGAAGAAACTACTATTATTAACACCCAAAGTCAATCATCTTTGTCAATAGACAATATAAAGGGAAAATACACAATTGATGCAAGTCATACCTCTGTTAATTTTTCAGTAAAACATATCATTGCTAAAACCAGTGGAGTAATTGGCGTAGATAGCGGATATATTGATATGAATGGAGATGTGAAAATATTGGTATTATTAAACCCAGCTACCATCAATACACAGAATTCAACCAGAGACGGACATTTGAAAGAAAAAGAAGAATTTTTTAATGTAGCAAAATATAAGTCCATTATATTACGTGTTTTTGAAATAGAAAAGGACACAACAAGTCATTCAACTTATCAATATATTGGAAAAGGACAACTTACCATCAAAGATGTTACAAAAGATGTAAGCATACCCTTTAATATTATTAGTCAAGATACTGTGGAATGGGAAAAAGAAAAATTTGTAGTTATCGGATTTGAAGGAAAAACAAGTATCAATAGGTTAGGATATAATCTAGGGCCTAATTTATCTATTGGAGAAATTGTTGATATTCAATTTTCAGGAGAAGCATTACAGCCAATCAAATAGTAGTAGTAGTAATTGTTTATTGAATTACAATTTAAGCAATACTAATTTTAATTAAAAATTAATCCTGTCTGTAATTAAATTATATCGTTGAGATATTTGCTTATTTCGCTATTTTCTGAAAGCAGAAAGTAGCGCCGCTTTTGAACTTGAAAAAACCGCAACTATTACAACCACTAAACGAGTTTAGAAAAAATTTCTAAACCACACCACTGTTGTCCAAAATAATTTCTAAAAAAGAGTACAAAGTTAAAAACAAAAAGGGCAGACATTCTGCCCTTTTTTGTTTTTTTGTGGATGGAATTAAATAAATTGATTCTTATGAAAAAGAATCATCAGCCCCACAAAGTTAATCAAAAATTCTTTTCTCCTCTCCCGGTTTTTGGACAGCTCGTATCTCTTGTCAAACAAGCCAATATAGAACCCATCATCCTGAAATCCAAATCGGATAAGCATTCTAAAAAGTTCAAATCAAAAGACCATCTTTTCACTATGTTGGTGGCCGTTATCACCCGTGTGCAGTCCATTCGGGACCTCTGTGCTATGTTTCTTGCTCATCGTCCTCTTCTCCACCACTTTGGCATACACACACTTCCTAAAAGGAGCACCTTAAGTTATGTCAATCAACACAGACATTATGCTGTCTTTGAAGATATTTATCAGCGACTTTATTCCTACTATCGTTCTGATATTTTGGACAGCTTAAAAAGCCCGATTATTCAGGGAAAGAAAAAGGTAGCCATAGATAGTACCATTGTAGGCCTTGTAGATAGTG
>JAOABO010000002.1:39280-44260 GCA_026418315.1 Bacteroidia bacterium | reverse complement strand
TTTATTATGTTCTTCTGCTGTTACCACACACTTTGTTTTTGTTACTGATTGAAGAATGGCATCTGTATCTAAAGGTTTAATGGTATGGATATTAATAACTTCTGCTTCAATGCCCTCCGATTTTAGGAATTCGGCGGCTTGTAAAGCTTTATATACAAGATGTCCTGTAGCAAAAATAGATACATCTTTTCCTTCTGTTAAAAGTTTTGCTTTACCAATTATGAAGGGCTCATGAGGGTCGGTAAAATTAGGTACAGCAGGCCTACCAAATCTGAGATAGACAGGTCCATTATGATGAACAATAGCTTTGACGGCATTTTTGGTTTGATTAAAATCGCAGGTATTGATCACTGTCATGTTGGGCAACATTTTCATTAAACCAATATCTTCCAATATCTGATGCGTGGCTCCATCTTCACCTAAGGTAAGCCCTGCGTGTGAAGCACAGATTTTGACATTTTTGTGAGAGTACGCTATGGATTGACGAATTTGGTCGTACACTCTGCCTGTGCTGAAATTAGCAAATGTTCCTGTAAATGGAATCTTACCCCCTATGGTTAATCCGGCTGCAATACCCATCATATTGGCTTCAGCTATGCCAACCTGAAAAAAACGTTCGGGAAAAGATTTAGCAAAGGCATCCATTTTAAGAGATTCAGTAAGGTCGGCGCACAAGGCCACAACATTAGGATTTTCTTTTCCAATTTCTAAAAGACCTTCTCCAAAACCCGCTCTGGTTTCTTTTTTCTCACTAAAATTGAATGACATATTTTTTGGCACAAAAGTAGTTTTAAAATCAGGAGTGTTTAATTATTTTTATTCAGATTTTTATGAAAAAATATTCACAATTTGTTATTTGTTGATTGTTATTCTGGCAGGCAGGTAATTTTCTACATTTGAGCCATTGCTTTATGATGAATAGAAAATATTTACTTGGTGGTTTATTGATTGCTTGTGCTGTGGTATTGACATCTGCTCATCCCAAATACCCCATTCGTTTTTCTAAATGGAATGCTGGAGTGATGTTGCAAAGATATTATTACAATACATTTCATTCAAGGAATTTGCATACCGGAATGTCTTTTATGTTAGGCCTTTGTCAGGAATTTGCTTTAGATGGAATGAAAAACAAAAATTTTTTTAGTATAGGAGTGGAGTACCTGTATCAATCGTTTTCATTTCAGTCCTATTATTTTACTCAAGACACTATGAGATTATATAATGGAAAAATGGATTATGTTTATGATGTAAAGCTCAGTGAAGTTAATGTGCCGTTTTTGTATAAATACAATTTTTCAAGGGAAAACAATGATGTACAGGGAATATTTTTTTCTATTGGATATGTGTACAGAATATTGTTACCTTCTATTGTTTCTATTTCTCATAGTGGAATACATACAAGCAGTGAAACTTTAAGACCGACATTTAAGATTCCTGTCCTCAATGACTATTGTAATTCATACGCTCACGTGAGCATTGGATTTCAAAAAAATAATCCTCAAGGAAAGACGAAAATGTTTGTAGAAATATTTGGCCGATATGGTTTTTCTCCTTTTTATATCAAAACTCAAAACACGGCTAGTAATTTGTTTTTTGGAAATTATTTTATTGGAATGAGTGTGGGTATGAAGTGGAGAAAATAACTTTTCATTTTATATTGAGTATCAAGAAAAATGGGAGATAAGAAATTTTTATTTTTGATTTGGGTTTATTCTCTGTATATTTGCGGCAAATTTTTTCGGGGTGTAGTTCAGTTGGCTAGAATGCGTGCTTTGGGAGCATGAGGTCGTCGGTTCGAGTCCGGCCACCCCGACGCTTAAATTCCGAAATTTCTAACTCTTTTTGTGTTTGTTTTTTTTATTGTATTGTAAAACTTACTGGTTATTTTCAGTTCCGTCCATTCTGTAAACAGATGTTACACCTTCTACTTTTTTAAGGTTTTTGATTAATCGGTTCAAGTGTTTTGTGTCGTGTACATATACGGTTATGTCTCCTTCAAATAATCCATCTTCTGTATCAAATCTTATTGAACGCATATTCACCTGATGTTCATTTGAAATAACCTTGGTAAGTTCATTGACTAAACCTAACTTATCTATTCCTTTTACTTTAATTCCTGCTAAAAATGAAATAAGATGCTCATTGATCCATTTTGCTTTTACTACTCTATAAGCATAGTGAGATAGTAAATGAATGGCATTAGGACAATTGACCCTGTGAATTTTGATGCCTTCTTCTGTTGTAATAAATCCAAAAACATCGTCGCCTGGTATAGGATTACAACATGGAGAAAGTTTGTAATCCAGGTGTTCCATTTTATCGCCGATAACTAACAAATCGCCTTTACCTCTTGTTCGTGTTACTAATGTTTCTATTTTTTCGTTTTCCTGAATGTTGGTTTTCTTTCTTTTGCTTTCTTTGTATTTTTTGAAACTTTTCAGGTCGGGTAGGTCAATATTTTCTACTGCTACTCTGTAATAGAGTTCCATGACATTAGGTAGTTTGAAAAAAGATACCATTTCATTTATAATTTCGCTTTCGTAAGGAAGGTCAACTTTTTGAAGTTTTTTCTTCAGAATTTCTTTTCCTTCTTCTGCTACTTTTTTTCTTTGTTCTTTGAGAGCAGTTTTAATTTTAGATTTAGCTCTGGCGGTTACAACAAATTTCAGCCAATCTTCATTGGGTTTTTGTTTAGCAGAAGTGAGTATTTCAACCTGGTCGCCGCTTTGTAAAACGTGACTTAGAGGTACGAGTTTTTGATTTACCTTTGCTCCAATGGCATGTTCTCCTACTTTTGTGTGCACTTCAAAGGCAAAGTCTAAGGCGGTGGCATTGACAGGTAATGTTTTCATATCGCCCTTTGGAGTAAAGACATAAATTTCATCGGAAAAAAGATTGAGTTTAAAATCGTCAATGAATTCAAGGGCATCGGGGTCGGGGTTTTCAAGAGCTTCTCGAACTTTTTTAAGCCATTCTTCTAGTTTGTTTTCTCGTTCGTGCGATGCTTCTTTATATTTCCAGTGTGCAGCATATCCTTTTTCGGCCAGTTCATCCATTCTTGTTGTTCTGATTTGTACTTCTACCCATTTTCCTTCGGGCCCCATAACGGTGGTATGTAAGCTTTCATAGCCGTTGCTTTTGGGCGTAGATATCCAATCTCTTAATCTATCGGGGAAGGGATGATAAATGTCTGTAACTATAGAGTACACTTCCCAGCAGTCAGATTTTTCATTGTCAGGTTCTGAATCTATTACAATGCGGATAGCAAAAAGGTCATATATTTCTTCAAAGCTCACATGTTTTTTGATCATTTTGTTGTAAATAGAGTAAATGGACTTTGGTCGGCCAAAAATTTTGAATTTGAATTTTTTTTCTTCCAATGCTTTTTTAACGGGCTGTATAAATTTTTGAATATACTTTTTTCTTTCTTCTTCTGTTTCTTTTAGTTTTTCTGCTATTTCGTGATACGCTTCGGGGTTGGTGTATTTTAGTCCTAAATCTTCTAATTCTGTTTTGATGCTATTTAAACCTAATCGATGTGCAAGAGGAGCATATAAGAAGAGTGTTTCACTGGCTATTTTTATTTGCTGTTCTCTGCTCATGTGTTCAAGCGTGCGCATATTATGCAGGCGGTCGGCTATTTTAATCAGAATGACTCTGATGTCTTCGGCCATGGTAAGCAGAACCTTGCGAAAATTTTCTGCCTGAATAGATTGGTTTTTATCAAGAACTGTAGATATTTTAGTAAGTCCGTTGATAATAGATGCTATTTTTTTACCAAATAGTTTTTCTATGTCTTGTAGGGTAATGTCGGTGTCTTCTACAGTATCGTGTAATAGAGCACAGATGATGGAGGTATCACCAAGTCCCATTTCTTCTGCACATATTTGAGCAACGGCAATGGGGTGATAGATGTATGGCTCGCCGGATTTGCGCCTGACATTAGCGTGGGCTTTTACAGCAAGGTCAAATGCTTTGCGAATATTTTGTCTTTCTTGAGGGGTAATTTTTCTTTTAATGGACTTTAGTAACTTTCTATATCGGCTTAAAATTTCTTTTTTTTCTGCTTCTTCGTCAATAATAATTTGTGGGGTATTGTCTTTTTGATGAATGGTTTCCATTGTTTGTTCCAAGTGTTCTTGTTTTTTATTCATAGTCATGATAATTTCAAAGCATAAAAATAACAGAAAAAATTGAAGTTTGCAATTATTTTACGAGAAAAAACATTAGAAGTTGTTTCAGAGAGAAGAATTGGAAACGGGCTTACTTTCTCCTATCCACCATTTTGGAGATATAGAAGTAGATTTTTTTCTTCGTTTTGTTACAAGAGGATGATTGAGGATGAATGATATGGTTTCGTCTATGCTATCAGTGAATAAAAACAAATCAGCATCTTGTTCGGCTATGGTTTTATTTTGGATCATCGTTTGTATATGGCGGAAAAGATGTTCGTGGTATTCTTTTCCAAAAAGTACGATGGGAAAGGGTGGCATTTTTTGTGTTTGAACAAGGGTAATGGCTTCAAAGAACTCATCTAATGTTCCGTAACCGCCGGGCATTACAATAAAAGCATGAGAATATTTTAGCAAGAGCATTTTTCGGACAAAAAAGTATTTTATCGTAATCCATTTGTCTAAATAAGGATTAGGTTTTTGTTCGTGGGGTAATTGAATATTACAGCCAATAGAATAGCCCTTTGCTTCTTTAGCACCTCTGTTGGCAGCTTCCATTATTCCGGGTCCTCCGCCGGTCATTATTGTAAAATGATGTTGAGCGAGTTGAAAGGCAATGTCTTTTGTAATTTTGTAGTATTTGGATTCTTCGGTAAATCTGGCAGAGCCGAATATGGTGATAGACCTGTCAATGAAGTGAAAAGTACGAAATCCTTTAATAAATTCTATGGTAACCTTTACTAAAAAAACAAATTCTTTCCATCTTGATTGTTTTTTTTCTATAAATTCGTATTCCTCTTGATTTAGG
>JAOABO010000002.1:0-39181 GCA_026418315.1 Bacteroidia bacterium | reverse complement strand
TGTCAATTGTTTTTTGCACAGAATAAGCTACCGCGTTTTTCATTCAAGGGTGAAGGAGGAATACAATCACCTTTGACGAGTGAGGCATTTCGTAATACTTTTACTGGTGAGTTTCAAACGGGGGGGCAGTTTGTAGTAAAGTTGTTTCACAGGTTTTATAGCGGTGTAGGGTTTAATTATGCTTTATTCAAGACATCTAAGCATTTTCAGTTTAGAATTGGCAATGTAACTATGCCGTCTGATTTTTTTTTGCGGGCGTACAATAGTAATTTTACGTTAGGGTATTTTATGCCTGTAGAAGTTGAATCTGACAAACCAGACCAGTTTGGATGTATAGAATTAAGGGCAGGATATAGTTATAACAAATATACTAATATTCCCCTGAATGATAGCATAGGTTCTCCGCCTATGGAGTTTAGGAGTGCATTTATACAAACACATTTTTCTTATACTTTTATGGTGGAAGAAAATCTGGGGTTTGGTGCATACATTAATTATACTTTATATACAGATGTTTTTAATCCTAAAAATGCAGGATTGAATTATTATGTGGATTATTCTAAATGGAAAAATCATTTCAATATTTCATGGTTAACAATAGGGCTACACTTTCATGTTTATTTTATTAAAGTTCAAAAGCAATTTGATTAATGTTATTTAAAAAAATATCTTATAGTGTCATAACAAGAGCATTGGTAGCTTGTATTAATTTTTTTGTTTTGATTATCTCATCAAGATATTTGGGTGCGGAAACAAGAGGGCAAATAAGCTTATTGATATTAAATATTGCCAATGTACAAATGCTGAGTGAAATTTTTACAGGATATGCCTTAGTGCATTTTATACCTAAATTTTCATTGAAAAAAATTTTTATATATGGCTTGATTTGGATAATTCTAGTGTTGCTTATTGGCACATTGATTTTATATTATTTAAATTATTTAATTCCTTTTTACGAAGCAGAATTTGTAATAATAAGTATCATGGTGATATTGAATACGTTTTGTATGGTTATCATTTTAGGGAAAGAAAATATTCGTTTGTATAATTGGCTTAGTGTTCTACAACCTTTGATACTATTGATGATATTGGCATTTGATATTTTTATAGAAAAAAAGTTTGTATTGGATTCTTATATAGATGCGTTGCTTTATTCTTTTGGTATAGCGTTAATCATCAATATGTTTTCTGTGCTTCAGTATTTAAAGCAAGATAGGTTAAAAGATTTTGCATTAATATCTATTTTATCAAATGGTTTTTTATCTCAATGGAGTAATTGGATGCATTTACTGGCTAACCGATTTGGTTATTATGTATTATCTATTGTAAGTTTGCAAGGGCTGGGAATTTATTCTACTGCCACTTCTTTAATAGAGAGTGTATTTGTAATATACAGTGGAATTTCTACGGTAGTATTGAGTTATGTTTCTAACGAATCGGATGCAGAAAAATCAAAAAGGATAACGCTGCAAGCGGCAACGGGTAGCTTGCTATTCACTATATTGGCAGTGTTAGTAATTTTAGGAATTCCTGAAGATTGGCTGGTGTGGATATTAGGTAATGGCTTTGCGGGGATTAAAACGCCTATGGCAATATTATCATTAGGCGTAGTGATGATTTCATTTTCTGCTGTATTTTCTCATTATTATAGTGCAAGAGGTGTTTTGAAATATAATGCTATTAGTAATACTATTTCATGTTTGTTTACAGTTCTGTTTAGTTATATTTTTATTCAAAAATGGGGGATTTCAGGGGCTGCTATGGTGGCGAGTATTAGTTATGTTATAGAAGCGATGATGATTACTTATTTTTTTTGGAAACATGAAAGAATACAATGGTCTGAAATATGGAACAAGGGCTTTTGGAAACATTTTGAGTCAAAGTAGCAGAAGTTTTAAAGTATGAAAATTATTTTACATCTTTGCAGGAAGATGAAAAAGAAAGTGGCATATATTTTAGGTCTGTTCCTTCTGTTAAAATTATCTTCTTGTACAAATGCCAATAATGTTAAAGATGAGAATGAAACAAGTGTAATAGAGGAGGATATAAGCAAACAAATTAATGTTCAGAATTTTTTTAATACTATCCCTTCATCTGATGAGATTTTCCAGGTTATTCAAATAGCCAAGCTGAATTACAATTCGGAGTTTTTAAACAATCCTGTTCAATATAAGAATTATTCGCTTGAAAAACCTCAGGCATTGAATTTGGGTGTTTACGCTGCAGATTTGGCTATTTCAGGGGCATTTAATCAGCCACATGAAAGCATGTTATTTTTGAGATGTACTAATCATTTAGCAAAAGAATTAGGCATCAGTTCAGCATTTGATGAAAATGTAATGGATAGATTTGAAGCTAACAAATCAAACAGAGATAGTATTCTGGAAATTATATCTCAAGCATTCAAAAAGTCGGATAAAATATTATTAGAAAACAAAAGAGGAAATCTTTCGGTGTTAATGATTGTTGGTGCTTTTATTGAGTCCATGTATGTGGCAGGAGAATATGCATTGAGTTATCAACAAGATACAATGGCCTATAATAAGATTAAATGGCTTTATTTCAAGCAACAGGAGTCATTACATTATTTAATTAATCTTTTACAAAAAGTATCCGATATAGAGGACAAGAAAATTTTGGATGCATTTTTAAATATCAATGATTGCATGAAAAATGCTGCCAAAAATGATGAGGCATTTAAAAAAACACATCAATTATTTACAGATGTTCGTAAGCAAATAATCAGTGTATATTGAAAAATAAATTTGATAGTTTCTGATAAAAGGTATTAATTTGCACAAAAAAAATTATATGCAGTTTCCGGATAATTTAAAGTATACCAAAGAACATGAATGGATAAAAATTGAGGGCAATGTGGGTATTATTGGAATTACAGATTTTGCACAAAAAGAGTTAGGAGATATTGTCTATGTAGATGTTCCTACAGTAGGAGAGGTAGTAAACAAAGATCAAGTATTTGGAACTATAGAAGCGGTGAAAACTGTTTCGGATTTATTTTGTCCTGTTTCCGGAAAAGTACTTGAGTTTAATAATGGTTTGGATAGTTCGCCTGAAAAAATCAATCAAGATCCTTATGGAGAGGGATGGATTATTAAAATTTCCATTGATAAGCCGGAAGAACTAAATACTTTACTTTCTGCCGAAGAGTATAAGAAAACCATTAATGTATAAAGGTACTATTCTATTTCCGATTTTTCTTCTTCGTTCTTTTTTAATTTTTGACGAATACTCGTAGCAATTACTGGAATTGCAGTAACTACAATTAATGTAATAAAAACATAGCCAATATTTTTTTCAATCCATTCAGCGTAATAGGTTCCAAGAAAATAAGCAATTGATCCAAGAGATGCTATCCACAAAACGGCTCCGGTTATATTATATATAAAAAAGGTTTTTGGGGAAACATGAATAACTCCTGCCAGTATAGGAGCAAATGTCCTGACAATTGGAATAAACCTTCCTAATATCAGGGTTAATGCACCATACTTATCATAAAATTGTTTGGTTTGAAGTATGTGCTTTTTTTTAAAGAAAAAAGTATCTGATTTATTGTAAATGGTATTTCCTAACTTTTTTCCAAACCAATATCCTACAGAATTTCCAAGTATAGCAGATATAATCATGAATAACGCAACCAATGGAAATGGTAAATTATAAAACCATTCAGGATGCGTAGCTGCAATGATGCCTGCAATCAATATCAAATTATCTCCTGGTAAAAAAAAACCAAAAAACAATCCTGTTTCTGCAAATATCGTAAATAGCAATAACCACAAGCCCCCGTATTTAATGATACTTTCAGGATCTGTTAATGTTTTAAGAAAGTCAAATACTGATAATGCCACAAGAAAGAGATGTATGCTTAATTAGAAAAAAGTGTTTTGCAAATGTAGGAAGAATGATTGGGATAATCCGAGAAATTTTTTAAACATGAAACTCCAAGTTATTTGTTTGAAAATTATTATTTGTTATTCTCTATTGTTTTGAGTGTATCTCCAAATATAATATAATAAAGTTGCAACAGAACCTATGGCCGCTACAATATAAGTATAGGCTGCCCATTTTAATGCGTCTTTTGCTTTATTGTATTGTTCTCCATACAAAATGGAAGTTTGGTTTAACCAATTCAATGCTCTTTTACTGGCATCAATTTCTACAGGTAAGGTAATTAAACTAAATAATGTAACCAAGCTTTGACCAATGATGAATATGAGTAAAAAAGTATTGAGCATTTGAGGTAGCATAGCGCCTGCAAAAGCAAGTCCGATTACGAGCACATTCATTAAAGTAGAACTAATTTGAACTACGGGAACCAATTGACTTCTTAGCATCAGCATATTATAAGCAGTGGCGTGTTGAATAGCATGACCACACTCATGAGCAGCAACGGCCGCTGCAGAAATGTGTTTGCCATAATATACATGAGGACTAAGATTAACAGTTTTATTGACAGGATTGTAATGGTCTGTTAATTCTCCTTCTACTGAAATCACTTTTACATCATAAATGCCATTCTCTTTCAACATTTTTTCAGCCACATCTTTTCCACTCATTCCATTTGGCAAAGGGTCCATGCTATATTCATAAAACTTTCTCTTGAGGGTTGAACTTACAATTAAACCTACTATCATTAATACAACACTGATTAAAAGTAAAATAGGATCGTAGTACATCATATATTTATTTTTTTGATGTTTGTTTTCTCAAATAATGTTCCAATTATATTTTTATAGTCAATTTGGCATCATTTTTTAATCAATAAGAACAACCTCTCTCGTTTTTGATTCTGGTCCAAACAGAATATAAATACTTAATGTTTTACTCTTTAACTCTTCATCGTTCTTTATTTTATCTTCAATAATTTCAGGCCACTCTATAAAACAATAATCTCCTTCATAAAGAAATTGTTCAAAGCCAATATTTTTTAATTCCTTATCACTTTCTAATCGGTATAAATCAAAATGATAAATTTTTTTAGTATCATTATGATATTCGTGCATTATTGAAAAGGTTGGGCTTGTTATATGTTCTTTTACTTGAAGAATTTTTCCAAAGGCCTGAACCAAAGTGGTTTTGCCTGCCCCAAGCTGTCCTTTTAATAAAAGGATTTTTTTATCAGGGAAGTTTTTAAGTAAATATTCTACTAATGATTCCCAGTCATTTAATTCTTTGACTATATAGATAGTTTGTTTCATCTTGGAGTGAGGGTAATATATGGAATAAGCATTTCTTCTAAGCTAATTCCGCCATGCTGAAAAGTATTTTTATATAAGTTGGCATATTGTCCAAAATTATTTGGATATACAAAAAAACCATATTCTTTGGCAAAGATAAACCTTGAACTGGGATGTAATTTTGGTAAAAATATATCAGCAGGATTTTTGAATTCAACTACTTCTTTAGGGTTATAATCAAGGGCTTTTCCTTGCTTGTATCTGAGGTTGGTATTGACGTTTTTATCGCCCAGTACTTTAATGGGTTCTTTAACGTGAACAGTACCATGGTCAGTAGTTAATATGACAGGTATTTTTCTTTCATGTAATTTTTTAAACACCTCAAATAATGGGGAATGTGAAAACCAAGATTTGGTGATACTTCTGTATGCGGGCTCATCTTCAGCCAGTTCTTTAACAACCTCCATCTCACTTCTTGCATGGCTCAACATATCTACAAAATTATATACAATCACATTAACTGAATTTCCAAAAAGTTGGGGTAAATTTTCTATTAGTTTCTTAGTGGCATTATGATTGGTAATTTTATTGAATGACATTTTAACTTCTTTTCCTGTCAGTCGCTTTAAGTTGGCTTGGAGTAGTTTTTCTTCATATAAATTTTTTCCTCCTTCATCTTCATCATTACTCCACCATTCAGGAAATGTTTTTTCTATTTCGGAAGGCAATAAGCCGGCAAATAAGGCATTACGAGCATATTGTGTAGTGGTAGGCAAAATGCTGCAATACAGTTCTTCTTGTTCTGCTTTATAATAATCAGATAAAATAGGTTCTATAACTTTCCATTGATCGTAACGTAAATTGTCGATTACAACAAGAAAGATGGTATTGTCAGAATGAATATGCTTTAAAAAATTATTTTTAATAAGAGTATGACTCATGGTAGGAATATTGTCTGCTTTTTGATGCAACCACTTTTGATAAGTTTTTTCTACAAATCGGGCAAATTCTTTGTTTGCTTCTTGTTTCTGAGCGTATAAAACATCCGACATACTTTTATCTTCCGATACATCTAATTGTAAATCCCAAAAGACCAGTTTTTTATATACATCCACCCATGCTTTCCAAGAATCTGCAACCTGAATAGTGCTCATAATTTCCATGAACTCCTGGCGATACGATTGTGTGGTATTTTCTGTAACTAACTTTTTATTTTCCAAAATTTTTTTCAACGAAAGTAAAACCTGATTGGGATTAATCGGCTTTATAAGATAATCAGCAATTTGCCTGCCTATAGCGGTATCCATAATGTGTTCTTCTTCGCTTTTAGTAATCATTATCACCGGAACAGATGTTTTAATCTGTTTTATTTTTTGTAATGTATCCAATCCACTCATTCCAGGCATATTTTCGTCTAACAATACCACATCAATATTTTTATCCTGATGCAGTATTTCTATTGCTTCATCTCCACTGACTGCTGTTATTACTTCATAATTTTTATTTTGTAAAAAAAGTATGTGTGGTTTTAAAATGTCTATTTCGTCATCTGTCCACAGAATTCTGAATTTATTCATAAAATTATTTTAGGCAAATATAAATACAATAACGATTTTCAATAGGCATTATTATTTTAAATAATGCAAAAAACAAAAATATAACAGTTATTACACAATGACCAAAGCAATAAAAATCTTGGAATTAATTTTTAATTATCTTTTCTTTTACTTTGAAGTCATTACCAGTAATTTCAATTAAATATATGCCAGATTCAAATTTTGATATATCAATTTGATATTTGTCAGATTGTTTGAAGTCAAAAGTACTTACATATAGTTCTTTGCCCGTTAAATCATTTATTTTTACCAATAAAGATTGTTTTTCAGATGAGTTAATCTCTATAAAGTTGGTGGCAGGATTGGGGGTAATTTTTATTCCATAGGAAGATGTAAAATTTTGTACACCGGTTACTGTAACATATACAGAAGAAGATGAACTTTGACAGCCGGCGGTGTTACTTATCCATACACTATAGTATCCGTTTTGTGTAGCTAAATAAGTTTGTGAAGTTGCGCCTGTAATAGGCGAGCCATTCAAATACCATTGATAGCTAGCGGCCGATGGAGAGCAAGTTAAAGTGCCTCCGCTCACGCTTACTGTAGGTTGAGGCGGTGTAGGAGCAACATTAACGGTAACATTGGCTGTACTTTGACATTGTCCATTAGCAGCCGTGTATGAATATACGGTTGTTATCGTTGGATTCACATAAACTGAAGATGTATTGGCTCCTGTATTCCAGCTTACAGATGAAGCATTGGTATTAGCATAAATATAGGTTCCATACCCCATGCAAACTGTGGTTGAGCTAGAGGCCGCTGTTGGTGAAGGAGCTACTGTAATAGTAGAAGTATAAGTAGTTCCTGTTCCATTAGAGTTAGATGCAGTTAAACTAATAGTATAGGTACCAGTGGCAGTATATGTTACTGAAGGATTTTGTAAGCTTGAGGAAGAAGGATTACCTCCGGGAAAACTCCATGACCATGATGTAGGATTATTTGATGATGCGTCTGTTAATTGAAAAGGAGTGTTGATACATGCAATAGAATAAGTAGTTGTAAAAAAACTATTAGGAGTGGCCGTAGGATTGGAATATAAAGAGGTTTCCCACACACCCCTTCCATAAGTGGCTGCCCTTAATTTGTTGGACAAATAATCTATTTCTAAATCACTGACAATTACATTTGGTAATCCTTGTGAGTAAGGAAGCCAAGAACTCATACTGAGTTCTCTGTAATATACGCCCACATCAGTCCCTACATAAATAGCATCAGAAGAGTTTTTTGTGTACACGATACAATTGACAGGAATATTGGGAAGGCCTGTTGAGTAATTGGTCCATGATGCACCGCCATTTGTAGAATGAAATACTTTGTTTCCTGATGAGTATCCTGAAAAGGTAACATAAATATTGTTTTCATTTGTATTATCAATAGCAATATCTGTAATAGCGGCAGATCCTACAGGCAGCCCGCTTGAAATATCGGTCCATAAAGCACCATTATTGCTGCTTCTGTAAAGAGCATTGGATCTAAAGGCATAAATTACAGTGGTATTGGAAGGAGCTACCTTAACGCCCAAAATATCTCCGGAACCACTACCTATTGTTCCGGGTTTAGTCCAAGAGGTGCCTTGATTATTAGATATCCATACATTCTCATACCCACATAAAAATGTGTTTGGATTGGTAGGATGCTGAATAATAGGAGCTACCCAGGCAGCATTTTCTGTAGTGGAAGGAGCAATAGAAGTCCATGATACTCCGCCGTTTGTAGATCTCTGAAAATCACCATAAACATAAGAAGCAACAATAGTATTGTTGTTATTCCAACTAATAAAGCAATCCATTCCATCACCACCATATATATTGGTCCATGTTGTACCGTTCCACTTATTTGTTCCGTTATCCTGATGGCCTGTTACTATTAAAGAAGAAGAAGTAGCCGAAAGCCCTAATTTATATATTTGAGCAATATTCATATTACCATTAATAGCAGTAAATGAAGATCCTCCGTTAGTAGTTTTAAATAAACCACCGTCTGTTGCTAAATATACCGTATTGGAGGAAGTGTACTGTACATCATGTAAGTCGGCATGAACATAAGGTTTTCCTCCTCCACCATACCAGTGGGTATAAAGTGTCCATGTGCTTCCTCCATTGGTAGATTTCCAGGTATTTACACCACCACATATAATTTCATTTGCATTGGTAGGTGATACACCAATAGCAAGGTCGTACCATCCTTGCCCTCCTGTTCCGCTACCATTTGTACTCCAGTCAAAGATATTAGGGGTGGTGCTCATGACCGACCACGTTCCTGCTGCTCCCATAGAGGTGGAGCGATATACACCACCATAACTATAATCGCTTGCACTGGCTAATAAGTAAACATAATTAGGGTTGGCGGGAGTAACAGCAATAGATAAGCGAATCACACTACCAACAGCTCCGTATGATATGGTAGAAAAAGAGTTACCGCCATTAGTTGATCTATAAAAACCTGAACTTGTTACTCCATATATTACAGTGGTATCTCCTGGTTTATATTCACCGTCTTTGAAGTTACCGGATTGAACAAGTGTCCATGTGTTTCCGCCATTTCTGGTTCTATAAATTCCTTGAGATGTAAAGGCAAAAAGAGTAGTAGGATTTAATGGATTAATGAGTAAGCGACCTATTCTTCTGCCAAGGTTGGTAGTAAATGAAAGTCCTGTACTGTTCCAGGTAAGCCCTCCATCTGTTGATTTATATACACCTATTGAATAGGTGTCGCCTGCAACATAATCACCTGTTGCTATATATATGATATTAGGGTTAGATGGATCGATGGCTATATCTGATACACCTAAAGAACCTAAATTGTCAGTGGTGGTGGTCCATGTACTACCCCCATTTGTACTTACCCACATACCTCCAGCAGCTGTACCTACATAAATAATATTAGGATTAGTTGGATGAAACCTGACGCACACTAATCTTCCTGCATTACTGCCAATAGGGTCTCCAAAAGGACCTAATGGTACCCAGTTAGCAGTAGTGGCAGTGGGTACAGCGGCGCCCCCCGATGAAGTTTTAAAGACAGAGTTTTCATTTAACCATTGATGATATTGTTCTAAAGCATAACTGAACGAAGCGTATTTCAAATCTCCTGACGGATATACTCTTGGTTCAGCATACCATGCCCATCTTTTAAATAATGCTTCTCCACCTTCCTCTTTTTCTATAGTAACTTTTTTATTATATTTATTTTTTTTCTGTTTGTATTCATTTTCAAAAGATTTCTTTATGTCATAGAAGTTAGCATTATTCTCTTTTAGTTGAATCCATTCTTGTGCCCATAGAGGTACGTTTATACCAAGTACAAATCCAAGGGATAAAAGTAAAATGTTTTTTTTAAATAAAAAAAACTGTTTCATAGATTAAATTTTTTACAAAGTTAAGGTAAAAATACGAAATAACAAAAACCGTCTATTTGTTTTTTTTACCTTTGAAAAAAAGACATTTATTCTCCGTGCAAATATTTCTTCTTTTCCATTAACTCTTCTGGGGTCTCTACATTGTCTTCGTCTTTAATACAACAATCTACAGGGCATACGGCTGCACATTGTGGTTCATCAAAAAAACCCACACATTCGGTGCATTTATCGGTTACAATGTAATAAACATCCATACTTAAAGCGGGTTGAGGTGTATCAGCATCTGTATCAATACCTGAATTTTTCCCATGTACTGTACCCGAAAGTTTTGTACCATCAGAAAATCTCCATTCAGCACCACCTTCATATATTGCATTGTTTGGGCATTCGGGCTCGCAGGCACCGCAGTTAATACACTCATCTGTAATTTTTATTGCCATAACTCTTAATAATTAAGCCGTTCAAAGGTAAGTATTAATTAATGAACTAAAAAATGATGATAATCAGATTTACAATTTTGGGATTTTCGAAAATGACGAAAATAATTGGTGGTATTTCGTAGCTAATGAGTGAAAATTATGGTTTTCTATTACGAATTGTTTGCCTCTTTTTCCCATTTCGTTGATGATATTGGAAGGTGTATGGTACAATTGCAGTATGGATTCGGCAATGGTTTGTGCGGAGGGAGAGAGAATAGAAATACCACACTGTGCTTGTTCTACTGGATTATTAGGGGAATTAATAGCACAAATGATGGGCTTTTCAGAAAGCATATAGTCAAATAGTTTGTTTGGAGAAATGCCGTATTGGAATATATGTTTATTTTCTAATCCGATATAACACACATTGATTTGCTGTAATAAACTTTGAATTTGTTTTTTTGGAATGGAAGGTAAAAATAACAGATTGTTCAGATTTTTTGCAAGAGATTTTAATTTTTCTTTTTCACTCCCGTTTCCTACAATTAAGAAATAAATATCTTGATAATTCTGCAGTATTTTTGCGGCATCTATTAAATAATTCAATGCGTTCGCTCTACCCAGGGTGCCTGTATAAGCTACGATGAATTTACCAGAAGGAATTTGCTTTTTGATTTCTTTATCAAGAGGTTCAGAAGTTGTTGTTTCTGAAGTGTCTACTCCATTAGGGATGTAATAAAAATGTTTATTGTATCCTTCGCCTTGTAAGTACTGGCCATAATTAGCTAATACAGATACAATGGCATCGCTTTTTTCAATAGCCATTTTTTCAAAATACTTCAGCCACTTAATGAAGGGGTGTGAGGCGGAATAGCCACCTAATTCCTGTATGGACAATGGCCATATATCTTTTACTTCAAATATCAGTTTGCTGCCCATTCTTTTTGCCCATCTTAATGCAGGATAAATGGGCATGGTTTGCATAGGTGATACAATGATATAGTCGGGCTTTGACAGTTTTTTGAGAGGTAGAAAAAACAAAGAAATAGTGTATATTAACCATTTTAATACACGCTTTTTTGAATGAGAAGAAGAGTAGGAGGGAACTTTTATCCATAAATAGTGGATACCTTCAATGGTTTCAAGTGTAAATCTGTTTTTTATTTTGGGTGGTTGTTTGAACAAATGAGAGTAGGAGGCAGAAATAATTGTAACATGATAGCCAAGCTGGATAAGTTCTTTGGACAAATAATAATGTCTGTATTCCATTCCGTGATAAGGGCTTCCGGCATATTCATTGATAATCCAGATATTTTTTTTAGAGTTGTTATTCATAAAAAATGACAGGGTCTAATTAGCAAAAAATAAAAAAGGGGAAAAAATTTTTCCCCTTTGGATATTAGATATTAAATGATACAAGTATCAGTACATATGTTGTCCGCCATTGATGCTGTAATTGGCACCAGTAATAAAACTGGCTTCGTCACTGGCCAGGAAGCTGACCAAAAATGCGATTTCTTGTGTACCGCCTAATCTTCCAACAGGAATTTGTTCAATGATTTTTGCTAAAATATCCTCTCTTACGGCCATTACCATGTCGGTGCCTACATAGCCGGGTGATATGGTATTGACAGTAATTCCGAACTTGGCTACTTCTAATGCCAAAGATTTTGTAAAGCCATGCATACCGGCTTTGGCCGCACTGTAATTACATTGGCCAATTTGGCCTCTTTGCCCATTTACAGATGAAATATTGATGATTCTTCCAAATTTTCTTTCAATCATTTTTTCAATGACATTTCGGGTACAGTTGAACACGCTGTAAAGATTGGTTTTAATTACTGCATCCCACTGTTCATAGGTCATTTTAATCAAACGAGTGTCTCTTGTTATGCCGGCATTATTAACGAGTACATCAATGTGCCCAATTTCTTTTTCAATTTGTTCAATCATTGCCTTAGCGGAATTAAAATCACTGACATCACCATGAAACAACGGAATATCATATCCTTCGCTTTTCATTTGCTGCATCCATTTCTCCGCTTTTTCTTTGGTATGATAATTGCCTACTACTTTGTATCCATCCTGATACAATTTTTTACACATAGCGGTGCCTAATCCGCCGGTAGCACCAGTCACTAATGCAATTCTTCCTTTCATAGATTTAGGTTTTTGGGTTAGTGATGTTATTTAATTTTATTGACATTCATAATAGTTGCTTCGCCTGATGTGCAAACATTTCCACTTGCTTTGTCTTTGATTAAGGTTTCTACAATAGCCCTGTTTTTGTCGGATATAATTTCTTTTACTGTAAATTCTGCAATGTAAGGTGTGTCCACATACATGGGTTTTAGAAAATTCAATGATTGCTTCAGGTAAATAGTCCCTTCGCCGGGAAATAAAGTGCCAAATACCTTGCTGAACAATGATGCACCTAACATGCCGTGCATAATAGGTCTTTTAAACATAGTTTTAGCAGCATATTCGGCATCTAAGTGAACAGGATTATTATCACCTGTAACTCTTGCAAACTCTTCCACATCCTTTTGTGAAAATTGAAATTCATAGGTAAACACATCGTCTTTTTTCATATTTTCATGTTTTTAATTTTTTACGATAATTTGTTGCAAATGTAGTAATTATTGGATGTAATTTCAATATTATGAGATAGAAAAGATATTTAATGAGATAAAAATATTTCTTCTTTCAAAAATAGAATTGAAAATGTACATTTGTTGTCTTTAAATGTAAGTCATTTATTAAATGAACAAGAAATTTAAGTAGTTTGAAAAATATAGATGCAATTTTTTATATTCAAAAAAGTCATTTAAAGACAATAAAATTGAAACAATACGTTCAAGGACATTATGGTGTGAGGTGGGTGCTTATTATTTTATTATATGTCTGTTTATCAGCTTGTCAGGTATCAAGAATGATAGTGTATAATTTTGCGGATATTCATGATTACAAAATTTTTCCAAAACGAGAATTACAAGCAGGATCTAAAAAGTTTTTATTTAGTAGAAGTGCACATGGAAAATATCCATTGAAGGTAAGTGGAGAACATTTTGAAACATTTTTACAAGATAATAAAACAGTTGCTTTTTTAATTATTCATAATGATACTATACAATATGAACAGTATTTTTGGGGATATAATGAAGATAATATAGTTCCATCATTTTCAATGGCAAAATCTGTTGTTTCAATTTTGGTGGGCTGTGCTATTGATGAGCACTTAATCCAATCTGTGAATGAACCAATTACCAACTATATTCCCGAACTAAAAAAAAATGGATTTGAGAAAGTAACCATCCGGCATTTGTTACAAATGACTTCAGGAATAAAATTTAAAGAGAATTATTTTAATCCATTTGGTGATGCTGCTGCATTTTATTATGGTAAAAATTTAAGAAAAAAAGTACTTAAAATGCAATTAAAACATGAGCCAGGTAAAAAATTTGAATATGCAAGCGGCAATACGCAATTACTTGCAATGGTGCTTGAGAGGGCATTAAAAGAGAAAACCATTACAGAGTATTTACAAGAAAAAATATGGATACCTCTTGGAATGGAATATGATGCATCGTGGAGCATTGACCAACGAAAGAATGGAATGGAAAAAGCATTTTGTTGTTTGAATGCAAGAGCAAGAGATTTTGCCAAAATAGGGCGGTTGTATCTTCATCAAGGTGAATGGAATGGTAATAGAATAGTATCTGCTAATTGGGTAACAGAATCAACTAAAATAGATACCACAGAGGGTAGTGTAAGTTATTATCAATATCAATGGTGGTTGCCTACACCAGGAAAAGATTTTTTGGCAGATGGTTTTTTAGGGCAATATATTTATGTATATCCTGAAAAAAAATTAGTTATCGTTAGATTAGGAAAAAAACAGGGTAAGGTAAATTGGTGGAAATTCTTTAGAGAAATAGCAATGTATTATTGATTGAAAATAAAAAATTACTTTTTATTATATTCATCTAAAGCAACCTTCAAGCACTCTATTGCTTTTGACAAATCATCTTGTTTCAAAACGTAGGCAATTCTTACTTCTTTTTTGCCGGAACCTGGGGTTGAATAAAAACCAGTAGCAGGTGCAAGCATCACGGTTTGATTATGATAGTTAAAATGTTCCAATAGCCACTGACAAAATTTATCAGAGTCATCAATAGGTAGTTCAGCAATACAATAAAATGCACCACCCGGCATAGGGCATTTTACACCCGGTATTTTATTTAATTCATTGACAACAAAATTTCTTCTTTGAGTATATTCATTCACTACTTCATCAAAGTATTCTTTTCCTAAAGATAAAGCAGCTTCTGCACCTATTTGTCCGAAGGTAGGGGGGCTTAATCTGGCCTGTGCAAATTTGAGAGCAGCGGCCATCAGTATTTTGTTTTTGCTAACCAGTGCTCCAATTCTTGCACCACAAGCACTGTAACGTTTGGATATAGAATCCAACATCACAATATGTTCATCTGCACCTTGTAAGTGCATAACAGAATTGTATGGTTTGCCATCATAACAAAATTCACGATATACTTCATCGCTTAATAAAAATAAATTGTATTTTAAGGCAAGTTCTTTTAATGCTTCCAATTCTTCGCGAGTATAAAGATAACCGGTAGGATTACCCGGATTACAAATCATGATTCCCTTGGTTTTGGTAGTAATCACTTTTTCAAACTCTGATATGGGTGGTAGGGCAAATCCGTTGTCAATAACACTTTTAATTGGTTTAATAACCACATCTGCTGCTCTTGAAAAACCAATGTAGTTAGCATAAAATGGTTCGGGTATTATAATTTCATCACCAGGATTAAAGCAGGTCATTAAGGCAATTTCAATGGCTTCACTACCACCTACAGTAACAATAATATCAGAATAATCTACAAGTATGTTGTATCTTTTGTAGTATTCAGATAGTTTTTTTCTATAACTTTCATATCCTGCACTATGAGTGTATTCTAATATCGTAATATTGGCTTTTTTGATGCCTTCAAAAAAGATGGGAGGTGTAGGTAAATCAGGTTGTCCAATATTGAGGTGGTAAATTTTTATTCCTTTCTTTTTTGCTGCTTCTGCATAAGGTACTAATTTTCTAATAGGGGAAGCGGGCATTTGTATGGATTTTTCTGAAATATTTGGCATAAAAAATTTTTTGCAAATTACTATAAAAGTTTTTGCTCTTGCAATAATGTTGTTCATAGAGAATGTATTATTAAAATGCAGCCGTTTTTTACTAATATTGCATTTAGGAAATTAATTTCTATTTCAATTTTATGAAAGGCAGAGCGTCTGTAAATAGCCCTGATAACAAGTTTTTGAAAGAAAAATTTCAAAAAGAAATTTTGTGGGCAATAGATGAATTTGAAGAGAAAGAGCGTGTGGAAACAAAAGTTATTGAAGTTTTTCCAAAAACTATTATCAATGAGGTAAAGAGCATGGACTTGTCTTTTATGTATTCAATGAATCCTTATCAGGGCTGTGAGCATGGATGTGCTTATTGTTATGCCCGGCCTACGCATGAATATTGGGGATATAATGCGGGCATTGATTTTGAAAGTGTTATTTTGGTTAAAAAAAACGCAGCAGAAATTTTAGATAAAGAATTAAGAAAACCTAATAGAGTAGTAAGCCCCATTGTTATTTCAGGAAATACGGATTGTTATCAACCTATTGAAAAACAATATCAGATAACACGTTCTTTGCTACAAGTGTGTCTGGACTTTAAACACCCTGTTTCCATCATTACTAAAAATGCTTTGGTGGTAAGAGATTTGGACTTGTTAATTTCTCTTTCAGCATATAATTTGGTAAAAGTGATGATTTCTATAACCGGTGTAGATGAAAAGATGAGAATGGTATTAGAGCCCCGAACATCTACTTATTCTAACAGATTCAAAGCATTAAAAATATTAGCCGAACATAATATACCTTGCGGAGTGATGGTAGCGCCCATTATACCGGGTTTGAACGATAAAGAGATACCTGCTGTACTAAAACTATCTTCTGAAAATGGAGCCCGATTTGCAGGAATGACTATTGTGCGATTAAATGATAATGTAGAACCGGTTTTTGTAAGTTGGTTAGAGAGAAATTTTCCAGATAAAAAAGACAAAGTCCTGTCATTGATACGCTCTTGTCATAACGGAAATTTATCAGATAACAGAACAGGTAAACGATTTAGTGGTGATGGCAATATTGCCAGTGCTATCCATCAATTATTTAGGGTTTGCTATCAAAAATACTTCCGGGACGAATATCTGTTTGAACATAATTGTACCTTATTCAATGGTCAAAAGTCAGGAGATTTAATTCAAGGCAGTTTGTTTTAAATTTATTCCTTCACAAATAATTTAAAACCTTTTCCGTGTACATTGACAATACTGATATTAGGGTCTTTGCTGAGATATTTTCTAAGCTTAGCAATATATACGTCCATACTTCTGCTATTATAATAATTATCATCACCCCAAATTGATTTCAAAGCAAAAGAGCGGTCTAATAAGTCGTTTTTGTGGATAGCAAATAATCTTAAGAGCTCTGATTCTTTGGTAGTAAGGCGGTCTTGACTTTTAGATGGATTGTGTATCAATGTTTTTTCTTCATAATTAAAAGTATAGTCGCCAATTTCAAAAACTTTTTGGTCTGATTCTATGGCTTTGTAAACATTGGTTCTTTTTAAAATAGCATTAATACGAGCGATTAGTTCATCCATTGAGAAGGGCTTGGTAATATAGTCATCGGCACCTACATTGAACCCTTCTAATGTATCTTCTTTACTGCCTTTTGCTGTCAGGAAAATAATAGGAATATCAGAATTGATTTGACGAATTTGGCGGGCTAAATTAAAGCCGTCTAATTTTGGCATCATGACATCTAAAATAAGAAGGTCAAAAGGTCTTTTGCAAAATATATTAAAAGCTTCTTCTCCATTAGATTTAACTACAACTTCAAAACCTTTTTGATTGAGGTATTGTTCAAGCATGAAAGAGAGGTTTTCATCATCTTCTGCAAGTAAAACTCTGATTTTTGCACTTTTGGTATCGTTCATAGCTTAATTTTTGTTGTTAAAGATAAGAAATAAATAAACAGTAGAGCAAATTTTTTAACAATTGTTTGTATTATTTTCGCTAATTCTTTGGTTATATGGGATGAAAATGGTAAACTCACTACCCTTATCGGGTTCACTTTTTAGGGATATTTGTCCTTGATGTAGTTCAATAATTTTTTTTACGTAAAATAAACCTAGTCCAAATCCTTTTACATTATGTGTATTTCCGGTGGGCACTCTGTAAAATTTTTCAAATATTTTTTTCTGATGTTCTTTAGGAATACCAATTCCATTGTCTTTTATACTGATAAAAATTCCCTTATCATTATTCTTTGTAGTAATAATAATTTCGGGTGGTTGGTTGCAGTATTTGATGGCATTATCTATAAGGTTATTAAGGACATTGATAAAATGTGTTTTGTCTATTTCAGCACATGGGTTTTGAGCATTTAAATTTGTATGAATAAAAGCATTGGTATATTTGTTTTCTAATACAAGTCGGGTATTTTGTACAAGTTCATTTAATATCTGATGAATATTTTCTTTAGAAAATTTTATTTTAATTTCTGCTTTTTCAAGAGTAGCAGCAGTAAGAATGCTTTCTACTAATTGATGTAATCTTTTTACTTCATTAGCCATTATTTTGAGCGTTCTTTCTTCAGATTCAGGCGTTTTTTGTATGCTTTTATCACTGAAAAACTGTATACCAAGGTTAAGAGTTGAAATGGGTGTTTTTAGTTCGTGGGTCATATTGTTTACAAAGTCATTTTTTATGTCGGATAATTTTTTTTGCTGAAAAATGGTAGAAAGAAAATAAATATAAGAACTCACTAAAATAATAATGATAATGGTGGAAATAATAAGTAAAGTAAGCATTTCTCTGATAATGTATCTTTTTTGATGAGGAAATTTGACAATTAAATAGGTGGGATTTACAAAAATGTTGGAGGGTAAAAGGTTGATGCTATATTCTATATTATCTTCTGTTTCATTGACTACGGGAAAGTTGTCGGTAATACTTTGTTTGTTCAGATTCATGTAGGGCAGTGTGCTTTTCAGCTCAAAGCAATAAGATGCTTTAATGCCATTGCTTAATAATTCTTGTTTTAATAAAGAGTTGATTTTTGATGTATCAATTTTTGGAGTGAAGTTATTGTAAATGTTAATGCTGATAGATTCGTCAAAAATGTCATTAATTTTTTCATTCGTGCTTTTTATCATTTCAGGATAAGCGCTTTTAATTTTTTGTTTTTCCTGAGGAATAATAGTTGAGTTCAAGCTAACGGGTAAAACAGATTTGAATAATGTTTTTTTGATATGAAAAGAATCAAAGGGGATTTCCTTGTGAATGTATTTTGAAGAAATGAAACCATTGGAGTCAGTACTTAGTTCTTCAAATAATCGTATTCTGTAATCATCATTGTTATTTTGGTCTTTGTTTTGTATGGTTACGCCTTGAGAACGGTAATTAATTTTTTTTACAATAAAGTTACCTGAAATAAATTTATCTGATTTTTTGGATACATTACTTAATGCTAGTTGTACCTGATGTGAAAATTTTTCTTGTTTAATCAAATAATCCTCATAAATGGAATATATTTGAATGCTTAGTAAGGCAAGTATGGCAATAGCCAGTAAAGATGCTACGATGTATATTTTTTTTATCATAAGGCACAAAAGTAAAAAGGTCTCTTGTTGATAGCAAGAGACCTTTTATTAAAATATCTCAAAAATTGATTTATTTTTTGATAACCAATTTTTCTAAATAAAAATCTTTTGCGCTTCCTAATCTAACAAAATACATGCCGGCAGGAATATTATCCAGGTTGAGTTCTATTTTTCCGGTTACATCCACTTTGTTATTTTTGTAAATAGTATTGCCTAAAGCATCAATAATTTCAATGAAGTTGATTTCTTTAATATTTTGTGGGGTTAAATATACAATGCTACTTGTAGCAGGATTAGGTGATAATACAAAGTGAGCGTTGATATTGTGAGAAATTTTTGTCATTCCGGTAGCAAGGGTTGCAGATCCGTAAATATTGACATCATCGATTCTAAAGGTACCTGCTGTGCTTTCGGCATTCCACGCATACCATCTGAAACTTACAGGAGCAGTAAGTTGTGTAAAAGTAGGTGCTCCAAGTGTTACTTTTAGTCCAGATTGAATGGTTGAAGTAGTATAAGTATCTGTTGTCCATTTGAATTCATTATTAACGGTTACAGAAATATTAGTATTACTTGAACTAGCGGTTAAATTAGACGCATATCCGTTAATGTTTGAACGAACAGCCCAAAAACGAGGGCCGGTGCCTGATCTTAATGCTTTAAAGTTAATAGAATCAATGGCTAATTCATAATTGGTTTGTGGAGTAATAGTAATGTTATAGTATTTTAATAAATCAATATTACCTGTAAAATTGTTATCGTCTCCATTGGTAGCACCAAGTCCCCATCCTGCAAAGGAAAAGTATCCTGAAGTAGATGGGCAAGTATTAGTACCTACCGCTGTGAAAGAGCCACTGGTTAAGCCCGTAGCAGTAGGGGGGGGAGTGGGGTCTACTGTTCCGGTGCAGGGAGTTGTGGTGCTGCTAACCTGTGCAAAGTTATAAGTGAGTGTAAATGAAGTAGTTTGTGCATTGATAAACGTAGCACAAAGAGTTGCAAAAAGAGGTAATAGTTTTTTCATAGATTGTTTTTTTGTGAGGGTGCAAATATATAAAATTTATTTTTAAAAAATCAACAATTATATGAACGGTAATAAACTTTTAATATAAAATTAACATCAAAATTTATTTCACCGAAAGTTTTACCTGATAAGAACCCGTGTTTTTATCTGAATATACAGTTTCATAGATGGTTAAATAAATAACTCCGTCAGCATCTGCTATATACTTGGTATTACTTCCGGCTTTTAGATTCTTTCCATTGTTTCCTATTTTAAATATTAAAGTTCCGTAGTTAAAATAACTGGGGTCTGTTTCATTGTTGGTTACAGATTCTTGACCAACTATATTTCCATCAGGAGTATATTTTTTGTTATCCAAACTTGCTAACACAATTTCACCTCTTGCAGATATTTCAATACTTTGTCCTTTTTTTACTTTGATATTGGTGTTTAGCCATCCTCCGTTATTATTAGCCATAATGTGTTTGGATGCTTTTAGTACAAAAGAATATGACCCATCAGTACTTTCAAAGTATGAAACATCCATGCTTTTTATTTTGCCAACAGGAATTGAGGCAGATAAGAAATTGTTTGAAAAATCAATGGTTTTAAAATCAATATTACCTGATAGTTTATCTCCATTGCTGAATATGATAGCATCTGCAAAGCTGTAATCGCTTATATTATTGGCAGATAAAATTTCGTTCATTAAGTTTTGAATATTATCAGAATGAGTAGAAGGATTTTTGTTCAAATATTGCTCAAGATGATAGATGGCTTTTATTCCATATTTAGAAATGTTTTCGGATGCAGAGCGAATACTTTTTTCATCATTGGTATTGGCTAAAATTTGAATGTTTTTATTGATATCAGATGCAATGCTTTCGTCTTTTTCCAGACCAAAAGTTATTTGAGATACGTCTTTTAAAGGGATATTTAACTTTCCATATTGTGTATTCAAAACAATATCTTTCATTTTGGCAGTGCCATATAATATACTTCCGTCATAAGAGTAAATGGTTACCTCAGCAATTTTTTGGCCGAATGCAATGCTTGTCAGAACACACAAAATTAAACTTAATGATTTTTTCATATTTTTTTTCTTGCAAAAGTAGGAAATAAATAAAATAAGGAAGAGAAATTGTTTTACTGTTAATATTAAATATATTCTGTAAAATTCTATTTTAATAGAATCTTTACTTGATATGAACCTGAATTTTTATTAGAATATACAGTTTCATAAATAGTTAAATAAATAATATCATCTGTATCTGCAACATATCTTACTTTGTTTCCCGCTTTAATGTATTTACCATTATCTCCTATCTTAAATATAAGAGTACCGTAACTAAAATAATTTGGATCTGCGGAATTTTCATTTTTTTGTTTTTCACCTACAACATTACCATTTGGTGTAAATTTTTTATTATCCAGACTTTCTAAAACAATTTCTCCATTAGCACTCATGTCTATTATTTGTCCTTTTTTCACTTTAATATTGGTGTTTAACCATCCACCTTCAGTGTTAGCTAAAATATGCTTATTTGCTTTTAAATGAAATAAATAAATACCTTCAGATTTATCAAAATACGAAATATCTATGGTTTTAATATTGCTTCGGGGTATTATTGCTTTTAAAAAATTATTTGAAAAGTCAATAGTTTTAATATCAATATTACCTGTTATTTTGTCTCCATTATTTAGAACTATAGTGTCTTCATATTTTATATCACTTATGTTTAAATTGTTAACAGTCAAAATTTCATTAATTAAACTTTGAATGTTATCTTTATTCTTGAAGGAATTTTTTATTAAATAATTTTCAAGATAGTATATGGCTTTTAACCCATAATTACTTATGTTTTTAAGTGAGGTATCTATAATTTTTTTGTTAGATGAATTAGCCAAAATTTTTATATATTTATTAATCTCGGATGAGATTTTTTCATCTTTTTCTAAGCCAAATATTATCTGAACCACATCTTTTAATGGTATAATTAGTTTTCCATATGGTGTTTCAATTGTAAGAGGATTCATTTTGGTTTTCCCATATAATATTGATCCTTCGAACGAGAGTATTTTGATATCAATAGTTTTATCTAGTGGTTTTTTCATATTTTTTCCTTACAAAAGTAGGAAATAAAAAATCCTCTGAAAAAATTTATTTTGCACATAACTAATATATTCCGTAAGTTTGTAAGGGACTAAAAATAAGTGTAATGTCTGCTACTCATCAACAAGAAAAAATTACTTTTGAAGAACTGAAAAAAATTGTTTTAGAAGACTATCGTATTGCTAATGAAAGCCGTCAAACCAGCTTATTGGGAAGAAAAGAAGTATTAACAGGTAAGGCCAAGTTTGGAATATTTGGAGATGGAAAAGAATTACCTCAATTGGCTATGGCAAAGGTTTTTAAGCCCGGTGATTTCAGAAGCGGATATTACAGAGATCAAACTTTTATGTTTGCAATTAATGCTCTTACCATTGAACAATGGTTTGCGGGGCTTTATGCACATACAGATTTGAAATATGAGCCAACCAGTGGCGGACGACAAATGGGCGGACATTATGCTACTCCTTTACTAAATGAAGATGGAAGTTGGAAAAGTTTAGTAAAACTCAAAAATTCATCTGCAGATGTTTCTCCAACCGGAAGTCAGATGCCGCGTTTGTTAGGGCTAGCGTATGCGTCTTTTTTTTACAGAAACAATCCTGCATTGCAAAAAGGTGATTTTTTAAGGTTTTCTAATAAAGGAAACGAAATTGCTTTTGGAACAATTGGAGATGCCAGTACATCTGAAGGATTATTTTGGGAAACATTGAATGCAGCAGGCGTATTACAGGTGCCTATGATTGTTTCTGTTTGGGACGACGGGCACGGAATATCTGTTCAGAAAAAATATCAAACTATCAAGCAATCTATTTCCGAGGCATTAAAAGGATTTCAAAGAACCGAAAACACACCTGGGTTTGAGATATTTTATGTGAAAGGGTGGGATTATGTGCAACTCATAGAAACATACGAAAAAGCAGAGCAAATTGCCCGTCAGGAACATGTGCCTGTACTCATACATGTAGATGAAGTTACACAGCCACAAGGACATAGCACATCAGGTTCTCATGAAAGATATAAGTCAAAAGAGAGATTACAGTGGGAAGCTGATTTTGATGGTATAAAAAAAATGCGAGAGTGGATTTTATCATCTGGCTTTGCTACTGATAATGAACTTGTTGAAATAGAAGAAACTGCTAAACAAAGAGTATTGGAAGCCAAAAACAAGGCCTGGCAAGCATACCTTTCTCCAATTCTTGAAGAAAGAAAATATGTTGCTGATTGTTTTGATGAAATTGCCGAACAAAGTGAGTATAAAGATGTTATACAAGGCGTCAAAAAAGAACTTTTGTCTATCAAAGAACCTATCAGAAAAGACATACATCAGGCAGTTAAAAAAATTTTACGACTAATAAAATCAGAACAATTTGAATCAAAGCAAAAACTGATTCATTGGATAAAAGATAAAACAGAAGAAGCGCGTAAGGTATATGGTTCGGATTTATATTCAGAAACACAGTGGAGCGCTTTGAAAGTATCGCCTGTATTACCTGAGTATTCTGAAGATTCAAAGATGGTGGATGCACGAATAGTATTAAGAGATAATTTTGATGCTATTTTAGCAAAGTATCCGGAAGTGCTTATTTTTGGTGAAGATAGTGGTAGAATAGGAGATGTTAATCAGGGATTAGAGAAAATGCAGGAAAAGTATGGAGAAATAAGAGTGTTTGATACAGGAATTCGTGAAGCCACTATTTTAGGACAAGCCATTGGTTTAGCTATGAGAGGTTTGAGACCAATAGCAGAAATACAGTATTTAGATTATTTACTATATGCTCTTCAGATTATGAGTGATGATTTGGCTACTGTAAGATGGAGATCTAAAGGTACGCAAAAAGCCCCTGTAATAATCAGAACACGCGGACATAGATTAGAAGGTGTATGGCACAGTGGTTCGCCTATGGGCATGATATTACATGCGTGTAGAGGTATTTATGTATGTGTGCCAAGAAATGCCACTCAGGCAGCAGGATTTTATAATACCTTACTGAGGTCTGATGATACAGCATTAATTATTGAGCCCTTAAATGGTTATAGATTAAAAGAAAAACTTCCTGTTAATTTAGGAGAATTCAGAGTACCACTTGGAATACCTGAAGTATTACAAGAAGGTGAAGACATTACTTTAGTTACTTATGGTTCTTGTGTTAGAATAGCACAAGAAGCTGTTATATGGTTAAAAGAACACAATATATCAGTAGAGCTCATAGATGTTCAAACTTTATTACCTTTTGACATTCATCATACCATTTTGGAATCAATTAAAAAAACCAATCGTTTAGTAATTTTAGATGAAGATGTGCCTGGTGGAGCATCGGCTTATATTTTGAAAAAAATTCTGGAAGACCAAGGTGCCTATCAGTATATTGATTCTCCGCCTGTAACCATCACATCTAAAGAACACAGGCCTGCTTATGCAACAGATGGAGATTATTTTTCTAAACCCAGTGCAGATGATGTTTTTGAAGCTGTGTACAATATAATGCATGAAAGCAATCCATATCGGTACCCTTCAATATATTAATTTTTAATTATGATTATGAAGCATAAAAATTTTTTATTAGTTTGTTTAATGGTGTTGATGTTTTGCCAAAATAATTTTGCTCAACAATCTATAGCCACTGATGATGGGTTTACTATTACCGAAATCATTATTAAAGATTCTGTATCTGTTAAAGAACTAACAGGCCGCGCCACGGCATGGGCACAAAAGAAGCATCCTAAATATGAAAAAGTGAATGCTGTGGGTGGTACATCTAAAGTGGAAGCAGATGTGGAGTTTAAGATTAAACCAAAAGAATTAAATCCATCGCATGATTTTACAGGGAAAATAATCATGCATGTAAAAATAGAAACAAAAGACGGAAAGTATAAATATACAATTAATAAAATCAGACATATAGCAGATAATGGGAAACATTCAGGTGGAGATATCAGTAAAGACATTGCCGAATGTGGGAGTATGTTTTTGCCTGAAATGACCTGGAAAAAAATAAAAGGTGAAGCCATCAAAGATGCTAACATAGTAGTCGAAGATATAAAAGATGCTATGTCTACTCCCGTCAAAACGGTTTCAGAAGATTGGTAAACAAGTGATATTTATTACGAGTTGGATTGTATATGATTCAAAAAATATTGTTTTTAGATATTGAAACCGTTCCTATAAAATACAGATATTCGGAGTTATCAGAAAAAGAAAGAAAACTTTGGGATGCAAAATGGAAATATAATCCTGAAATAGACCCTGAAGCCCAATATTCTAAAGCCGGTATTTATTCTGAATTTGCAAAAGTGATTTGCATTGGTCTTGGATATGTAGATAAAAATGGGCAAATTCAGGTGAAAGCATTGAGTAATGATAATGAAAAAGAACTGTTGTCAGAATTCAATCAGGTTTTGTATAAGTTTTATCAGCATGTATTTAAGACATACAACGTGGAATATAATTTATGTGCCCATAATGGCAGGGAATTTGATTTTCCTTTTCTATGCAGAAGAATGTTAATAAACGGTATTTCTGTACCTGATATTTTGAAGCATAGCAGAAGAGATGTTTTATTAGACACTATGGATATGTGGAAATTCGGAGATTTTAAAAATTATACTTCTCTTGATTTGTTGGCGTACGTATTTGGATTGGACTCTCCAAAAGAAGAATTAGATGGGAGCATGATTGCAAAGGTTTATTATGAAGACAATAATATGGACAAAATAGAAAGTTATTGTAAAAAAGACGTAGTAACTTTAATAGAGGTGTATAAGAAATTAAATGAAATAAAGTAATTCTACTTATTCAAAAAGCGATTTCCATAGGTAAGCTGATGGATTAAATAATGGGCAAAGTGTCATTTCGTGAAACAATGGTATATAATATCCCCCATTTTTTTGAATAATGTGTTTAATCTGTTTGATATGTTCAATGGCTATTTCCGAAGAGGTGGCTTGATAATTTAAGTAAGCGCCGTCCATGACTGAGAACGGAATAAATAATAAATTTTCAACTTTTTCATTTTCAAAATCATAGTAATAGAAAGGATAAGATGTTCCTGCCCTAAAGCCCTTGTCAGAAGCAAAACCCATTGTAAAATCGTATTGAATGCCGGCTTGAATAAGAAGTTTGGGGGTAATGGTAATATCCGTTCTTAAATAATGCTGACGACTGGCAATTATTTTTTCTTTTATTGTTTGTTCTAAAAGCTGTTTTTCTTTTTGTATTATTTCTAATTTGTTTAATGAGTAATACGATGGGTGTAAACCTATATGAGCAAAATTTTTTAATTTGTTGATAGTTTTTTGAGTATCAGAATGAGACAGGTGAGCAGCCCGGTCAAATGATGTATCAGACCGGCATAAAATAAAAAAAATTATTGGATAGTGCTTGGATAGTTCTTGAATAAAATTGTAAACCTCTTCCAAAGGATCGTTTTTTTGATGGAATAATGTTTGTATTCTTTCATGCAGCAGAATAGATTCTTTTTTTACAATGTGCTTTAAGAGGGCGGCTATCGTGCGAAAAAAATGTTTTCCTTTGAATGCTAAAATATTATCTAAGTCAAAAGTAAGAATTTCTTTGTAAATATATTGGGTTTGAAAAGAGGGATAATATTTTTGAATAAAACTTTTCAACTCATTGATAGAAATATCAATTACAGGTTGATGCAGGGTATCTTTTAATATACTTGATTTTTTTTCAAAACGTTGGTGAGTATCTTTGGTATAGTTATTTTGCCACTCTTCATATCTTGAAATAAAATAGAAAACTTCTGAAAAAATATCTTTATAATAATGAGTGGTAGTATGGGCTAAAAAGTGGGGATTAAAATTTTTTTCAATAGCATTTACCTGAAGTAAGTGTAAAGGGAAAATATTAATAACGTTGTCAAAATATTTTTTAGAATAATTAATTTTTATTTTATCTGAATGCAGCAGTTCTGATATATGGGTAGTAAGATAATAATTTTTTTGTAATACGGTTTTAAATATAAAATCAAGGGTGTATTTTAGGCGGGGGCTGATAAATTCGGAATAAATAATTATTTCAGGAGATTCAGAAATATTGGTATGAAATAAACTATCAATAGAAAACATGTAGAGGCATTAATTTTTGTTATATGCTTTTTTGTTTTTTTTCATTTGTTTTTTAGCTAAACGTTTTTGCCTTCTCAGTTCTCTTTTATCTTGTTTTGCCATTTTTGCAGAAGGTAAATCACTTTTCTTTTTTTTCAGATAAGGATTAAATGGTTCGCTGTTATATCTTTCTTTTTTTTTCCACTTTTTCCAAATTTTGGGTTTTCTGTTTGAACCTACCATGTCGTCATTTTGAGCGATTGTATAGTAGGGCACCCATGATATAATTAGTAATGCTGATATAACTTTGAGTATTTTCATGATATACAAAAGTAATGTTTTTAATTATTAGCTGACAATAATTTTTGTACGCCATTCCAAAGCAAGTTTGCAGAAATATCCCAACTAAATTTTTCTGCCTGTTGCAAACCTTTGTTGATGAGCTGCTTTACTAATTCAGGATGTTCATGAATAATTTTCATGGCATTGGCTATTTCATCAGTATTTTCCGGATTGACTTTTATAGCTGCATCGCCGCTTATTTCGTTTAATGCGGTGGTATTGGATGTAATAACTGGTGTGCCTAATTGCATAGATTCTATTACAGGAACGCCAAAACCTTCGTAGAAAGAAACTAATAGCAGGGCTTTTGCAAACTTCATCAAAAGCATACTTTCATTGTCGTCTAACCTACCTGTAAAAATAATGTCGTCTTTATGTTTTGAACTTTGAACTACATTCATAATTTCTTCTTTTCCCCAAAAAAATCTGCCTACAATGAGTAGCTTATCATTTGTATTGACAAGCGATTTATATTTATCAAATGCTTTTATAATGCCAGTCACATTTTTTCTTGGATGAATACTGCTTACATATAAAAAGTAGTTGCAGGATTGTGCATACTTGGTTTTAATGGTATTCTGCTCTTCAGAAGTAATTGTTCTTAATTTTAAGTTACTGGCACTAAAAACCACATCAATCTTACTTTCTGGAATGTGAAAGTATTTCATAATTTCTGACTTGCTGAATTCTGAAACGGTACCTATTCTGTTGGCATGATGTATATGTTGGGTAAAAAAGTAATGATATAATTTTCTTACACTCCATGTTAAATACTGAGGATATACTAAAAAATTCAAGTCATGTACCACTGCATATTGTTTGTATTTTGCTCTTTTTGATATAAAGCCGTCTAATGAAAGGTAAACATTAGGTTGAATTTTATTCAAAAAATTTGGCACTTCCCATTCATTCCAGTAATAAATCAATACAGGATGTCGGGCGGGTGGAGAAAGTATGATGGGTGTAATGTTATCTGAGAAAATGAATTGAGTATCAAAATTTCTATCAAACAAAAAGTAGAAGTGAATATCAGGATTTTTTTGTGTTATCCTTTTCATTATTTGATAAGAGAACCATCCTATTCCTTCCATTTTGTTTGGAATAAGATGACGCACATTTACAGCAATAGTCCGTTCATTCATTCTGATATTCTTTATACAATAAGTGTATGTCGTTGATGAGTTGATTAACTTTCAAACTATCTGTTCCATCGTATATTCCACGTATTCTTTTTTCTTTATCTATAAGCAAAAATAGTTCGGAATGGATAAACAGGTCGCCTTCATTTTCTGTTTCATCAGCATTAACAAGATAATCATAGCGGGCTAAATCGTAGATGTGTTTTTTGTTTCCCGTAAGCAAATGCCATTTGCCTTTGATGGCACCATATTTTTCCCCGTATTTTTTTAAAACTTCTGCTGTGTCGTGTTCAGGATTAACGGTATGTGAAAGAATTAAGAAATCATTTTTATTGGCAAAAGAATCTTGCACTCTTTTTAATTGATGAGACATTTTTGGACAAATACTTTGGCATGTAGCAAAGAAAAAATCTGCTACATAAATTTTATTTTTTGTGATTGTATCTGTTATCGTCTCATTAAACTGATTAACAAGCGTAAATGAACCAATTGTGTGATAAATAGTATCTGTTTTTTCGCCTATGCTTGCTATCTTTTTTTCTCCAATAATGGGTAATAATAATTTTTTTTGTTTTGATGAATTATTTTTACAATACGTAGTAACGGATACCACTGCTATTACAATTAAAACATCTTTTAGTTTCATTTTTGTTCTATTTTGTTTTTTCTCAATGTTGATTTGTATCCTTCTTTAATTAAAAGATGATTGAATTCCTGAATGGTTCTTTTTAATTCATCGGCGTATCTCCAATCATAGTATCCTCTTATGTGTCTGTTTTTGTCTATCAGTACTGCAAAACTATAATCTACATAATAGGGTTTCATTAAAAAGAATTTTTGTTTTACGCTATTAAATATACTATCGGGTAAAAAAACAGAGGATACATTTTTAAGAGTTATGTGCAAAGAATCTTTGATATGAAAAATATGTTTTGAATCTGTAAATGGATAAATTAAAAAAACAGGAATATGTTTTATTTTATCTGGTTCATATCGGCACATTGTAACAAATTGGTCTATTCTGAATTTTTCTTTGACATAATCAGGACTGATAAATACGGATATAAAGATAGGATATTGATTAGTGTCTAACACCATTTCCTGCAAGTTTTCATTTAAAAACCTTATCTCTCCAATCGAGTAATAAATGGTATCTTTATTATTTGCAGCAAGTTTTTTAGGGCCAAAATAATTTAATTTCTTAGAATGTATTAAACTAACATCTAACAAAACCCATATTAATGATGGAATGAGAATAATAATGACAACTATCCAACCTTTGTTTTTCATAAAAATATTGTGGTGCAATAATACAAATTTGAATTGGAAAACTGATTGCAGAGTGTCTGATAGATTTTATTGAAAACACGCTTTAGGATAAAATGCTTTACTCTTCTTCTTTTGACTCAGAATTTAAATTAGGAGATTTGGGCTCTAATACAGGCATAGAATTTTCCTGAAGGTAAGTAGTATCTTTTCTTTTTCTTTTAGATTTATTTTTTGGCTTGTTATGAGATGAAACATTGGTTTCAGAAATTTGGCTGGTGTTGCTGCTTTTTAAGGTAGTATCTTTATTTTTATTGATGTTAGTAGAGTATGTTTGAATAGATGAAGTAATGGGTGTTGATATGTTAGCAGTGTTGTTGTTTGCCGAAGTTGTATCGGTTGTTTTTGTTGTAATGGTAGGATGTGTAATGGTATTTTGACTATTTGAATTAATCGTATCGATGGCAGTATTTTGAATTTCAGTATTATTTTTTGGGGAATTATCTGCAGGAAAAATTTTTGTAATTAAATAAATTAAAACAAACACTAAAATAGTAGCGATGATAATGAGTTGTAAAGTTTTATTCTGAATAATGTCTTTCAAAGAAATATGTATGGCAGAACTATGCGTTTTTAAGTTTTGAAATTCGTTGATGATTTTTGTTTTCTGCTCTTCTGTATAAGGAATAGAGTATTCTTTGAAAAGATGTTGAAGGTGTTCTTCCAGTATTTTATTTTCATCCGCTTCCATTATATGGTAGATTTTACAGAAGTATATAAATTGTATTTTGTTTTTTCAAGCAGGGCTTTGATACTCAGCTCGTTGTGTTGTAGAATTTGAGCGGTTTCTGATAATGAAAAATTATCTAACACAATAAGATTAAATACAATTTGCTGAATAAAATTCAATTTTCTGATATGTGTAATAATTTCTCCAACAGAAAGAGTTTTATAGTATTCCGAATTACTGAAGAGATTATTAGAAGAATTTTTGAGAACCGATACTATGGTAGTATCTGCCACTAAGGTGCCGGTTCTTTGTGTTATTAAAGTTTGAACTAAACAAATAATGAAATGTTTCAAAAAAGTTTTTTCTTCAAAGTCATCTTCTTTTCTATTGAGCATTTCTTTTAAAACGGATAAAAAACATTTTACTGATAATTCAGCTGATTGTTCATTGGTTTTACAATATCTATTGGCAATTCCATTGCATTTTGGCAAAAGTTGTTCAATTAAATTTTCTAATACATCTTTATTTTTCTGAGACAGAAACTCTTGTTTGTTGTAAACCTGTTCCATTACTTGGCTTATGGTGTGCTAATTTACAAAAAAATATGCCTATAGGTAAAATTATTTTGTATAATTAAAGTCCAGTGCCTGAAAGGGACGACCTTCATATTCTGTTTTTATTTTTTTCCTGACTATGAATTTTCCGGCTTTTATATGTCCACTAATTTTTAATTTTCCTATGTCTGATAGTGTAAAATTATTAATAAGGTCTTGTAAGTTTATTTTTTCAAATGATGTTTTAAGCAACAATGTATAACTTTCTGATGAATGGGCTGGAACATGTACTTTTTTCTGTAATTTGGCATTTCCTAATAATATCTTTCCAAGATAAATATTAGCTTTTCCTGAATAAATATTAAAGCTGAAATCATTTGGGTTTTTTATATTCACCTTAATTTCAGTAAGCATTTCTTTTTTGTCTATTTTTTTAATACTGAAACTTTCAATGCCCGAAACCGATACTTCTTTGTATTGACGGCATGATGATAAAAAGAACCATGTAAATATAAAAAATAAGATGAACCTTACCATAAAAAAGTAAAAGATTTTTTACAAAATAAAATGTAAAATAATAAAACAGTTTTTTACCTTGAATTATTAATCATCATTTTTTCGTTAGCAATTATATTTCCCTGATTATCTTTTAGGATAAGAAAATAAATGCCTTTTGAATATTGGGATAAATCAAGAATTTCAGAATTTGTTTTAAATTGTCCTTTTAAAATTATCTTACCTGTTAGGTCAATGAATTCGTAGTTTTTATTTTCTAAAAATGAACTTTCAATGTGCAAAATATCAGTTACGGGATTAGGAAAAATATTAATGGGTACCTTGTAGGAAACAGAGTTTACATACAATGTACCGTCTTTTAATGGTCCAATGGTTTTATTAATAAGCCAGTTATTAGGATCTACTTGTATATTGGTAACATTACCATTGATGGTAAAAGTATAGGTTTCGGTAGAATTACTGTGCATTACTCTAATAATGGTATCTCCTCCACTTGAACGAATGAGTTTATATTCTATAGGTGTGATGAATAATGGAACAGAAGTTGGTTTAGAAGTAGTTTGAGTAGATTGAATAATCAGTGTGTTTCCAAAATAGTTCCATTTGACATTAAAAGTTGGATACCCTTCACCAAAATACCATTGATTAAAAAATTGCGTAAGGTTTTGTCCGGTATAGGTTTCAAAGTTTGTTTTGAAATCCATAGCAGTAGCGGTGCTCCATTTGTATGTATTCAGAAAATTTCTCAGTCCGTTGAAAAAAACAGAGTCATTGTTGGTTACAAATCTTAAGGTATGAATGATGGCTCCACCTTTGTCGTATGTAAGGCGGCTGTCAAATATTCTGTTATCGTCAGTAGTATCTGTTCCTGTAAAAAAAATACTTCCACCCGGCTGACTCATAACATTATTATGAACTGAATTGAGATTACTCATAAAATTAGTGGGGTCTAAATATTGATTAGCAAGGTGCTCAGTATAGGAAGCAAATCCTTCATTAATCCATATATCCCCCCAGGTTTTGCAAGTTACCATATCGCCCCACCATTGATGACCTAATTCGTGTGCATCAATCATAAAGTCAAAAAAACCTATAGTAGTCATCGTTTGATGTTCCATACCGCCACCTATTGGAGCCATTGAATGTCCATATTTTTCTTTGTAAAAAGGATACATCCCATACATTTTACTTAAAAATTCAAGCGTAGGTTTAATTTTATCTAAATCTACCTTTTGATTAGAAATAAAAAATGGATTGTTAATAGCGTTATCATAGATATAATTTAATATCAAAATAGAATCGTTTAAGAGATACTGAGGTTTTGCATATAATTTATATGGTTTATACTTTGCAACAGCTACAGAAATTAAATAATAATCAATGGGATATTGAGTTTTCCATTCGTATCTTTTTTTGTTTCCAAGTGTTATGACATTTGAAAGAATGCCATTAGAGCCAACCATATTGGAAGAGTCGGTTGTAACAAATATCCACGCACTATCTATTTTGTCTCTTAAATCTTGTTTGCAAGGCCACCAATGATAAGCCCCTCTTGTTTCACTTAAACTCCATGTAACCTGATTGCCCCAAGACGGAGAAGTGCCATTGTCAAAGCCATTTCCTAATGCAGTAGTCATTGAATGAGCGGTTCCATGATAATAGATGTAAGCATCTAATAAATTATTTTGAGTAACAGGATTGATAAGCTTTACTCGTCTTAAACTATCGGTGGTAATAATTGTAGTGTGTTTTAAACCGTTGATATAAACAGAGTCAATAGTATAATTCTGATGTAAAACAAAAGCAAAAGTATCTAACTGAGTGCTGGTTACTTTTGCAAGGGTTCTTACATATCCTGAAATGTTTTTGTTGGTTCTTTCTAAATTCAGATTCAGATGATGAAACTTGACGTCGTAATTGTTCATAAGAGTACTACTCATTTGATTTTGTTGTTGTCTTAAAAGAGCTTTTTGTAGTACTAACTTGTGTTGAATTTTTGATTGAGAACAAGGATGCTGATGTTGTGCAAAAGAAAAAGAGGCCATGGCAAAAGCTACAAAAGAAAATAAAATTCGCATAAAAAATTTTGGTGCAAAAGTAGGAAGATGTTTTTATTGCAAGTACACCAATCAAAGGATATTTTTCCCGTTGGTGTAATTTTCCCGTAATTTAATTTATCTGTATCTGCCATAAAATTACGCTAATAATTTATGTGAATGATTCTGAAAATAATCGGAATCAGAATAAGCACAAGTTATAAAAAATACTTTACAAGATGCACTCCATTCTTTTCCATTCCCATTCAATCGAATTGGTATCAAAAAACTAATTCTACCAATAAGATAATTTTATAGACGAAACATTTATTTTAACAAACAATTTAACATTTATTAACTTTGAATTTAAGAAAAATAAAACAAAACTTTCTTACCTTTGCGAGCGAAAATAAAAAAACAAAAAATTATGAAGACAAACAACGCTTTTATGGATGCATTGATTGAGAGTCAAAGTCAGGCATTAAACAATTGGTTAGAAGCAACACAAAAGATGCAAAATGCTATTGCAACTGGTAATGCTATTACAGAAGGGCCAACTATTTACAAAGAGTGGTTAGAAAAACAAATGGCATTGGCAGGCGGTACTATGAGTAAATTACAGGAAACAAGTACTACACCTCAAAATCAGGTTCAGGACTTTTTCAAAAACTGGTTCCAATCTCAAATGGATTATTTGAAAAAAATTACTGACTTCAATCAAAGTGTTTATAGCAGTTTTGCTAATTTTGGAAGACCTGCTAACGATTATATTAACACCTTTTCTGCTATCAATAATCAATGGTCTAACTTATACAACGAATGGGTAAAAGCGGCTAATACTACCTTTGAAACTTATCAATCTGCTTTCAAAGGGGCTTTTACAAAAAATCTCTTTCAGGAAATGTTACAGAGCAATGCTTTGTACAATTCTTTCAAAGAACTTTATGCACCAATTTTTGACGCATTTCAAAAGGGAGAGTATAAACCAGAAGTATTCAAACAATTTTATGATGTAGAAACATATAAAAAATTAACTGATAAGATTTTTGGTGGATTCTTTAATACTACTCCGGATTTAAAGTCCTTTTTTGATAATGCAATGGGCCAAATACACAATTACTTTGTATCTCAAAATTCTTTAAGAGAGCAATACACCAAATATTTCAAAAAACTATTTGAAAATTATCCGCAGTTATTTACCGGAGATTATAATCAAATTAAAGAATTGTATAACAAATACGGAAATATTTATTTTGAAAACTTTAAGCCCTTACTTAATTTAATCAATAATCCAAAAGATAAAGAAACTTTGAGCGAAACCTTGAGTTTAATGGATAAAATTGCCCAATATGCAATCAAGCAAGCCGAAATGTCTTCAGATATCAATCTGAAAATATATGAATCCCTTGAAAAAATAGCTGCCAAATACAGCAAGAAGCTAACTGAGGGCAATATTGCAGATATTGCTAAATTAGATTACAAAGCTATATACAATGAATGGCTAAAAGAATCTGATGAATTGCTTACAGACCTATTTGCTACAGAATCTTTCTCAAAATTAAAAGCAGAAGTATTGAACTTAAGTATGGAAATTAAAACCTACTTTGAAAAACAAATGGAAAAGTACCTTGAATTGTATCCGGTGGTAAAAACATCCGAAATTGAAGAAGTATACAAAGCCATTCATGATTTGAAAAAACAAGTAAAATCCCTTGAGCAAAAATTAGAGCTCATCATTGAAGAAGAAAAAAAATCTTCTGCAAAAAAGCAAGCGGTAAAATAATTTATTCCCACGTTATGTAGCATATAAAAGCCCATCATTTCTGATGGGCTTTTTGATTTTTTAAATAAAAAAGTTTCATTATCTTACTGAAAAATCCTGTAACTTTGTAAATTCAAATTGGACTTTTTGAAGCAGTGGATTAAAATATTTGTTTTTTTAATTTTTGGATTATTACAATTAGCCAAAGCACAGTTCTATTATGGCTCTATAATGGAATTTGGAAAAAACAGAGTGCAGTATCAACCTTTTGAGTGGACCTATTTTGATGCAGATAAGTATAAAGTATATACATATCAAGGCGGGCAGGATATTGCAAAATATGTTTACGCCCAGTTGCCCCAAATTATCAATACACTTGAAAAACGTTTGGATTATCAAATAGAAGATAAATTATCGGTTATTGTTTACAATAATATCCACGACTTTTATCAATCTAATATAGGACTACAATATGATGAAATCAACAATGTAGCAGGATATACTAAAATTATTGGAGATAAAATATTTGTTTACTTTGATGGAAACTTGGAAAAACTCAAGCACGACTTAAGATACTCTATTACAGAATGGATGATTAATAAATACATGTACAGTGGTTCAGCAAAAGATGCGATAAAAAGCAATGCCATTTTTACTATGCCCGATTGGTATATAAAAGGATTAGCAAAATTTATGGCAGAGGGCTGGACAGTAAAAAATGACCTGGAACTACTAGAACTGATGCGTACTAATACCATCTCTGACATTAAAACCATGGAAGGCAAAGCAGCCCTGATAGCAGGACATGCCTTATGGTATTATATTGCAGATATATATAGCGAAGCCAGTATCCCCAATATTATTTACCTTACTAAAATTAACCATAACCCCGACGATGCATTTATTTTCATTCTTGGTAATTCTGTCAATGATGTTTTTTTTGAAATGCTGGATGCTTACAATAAACACTACTTCAAAACCAAAGACAATACACGTAATGGACACGATTCAAGCAATGTGATTACTGTAAAACATAAAAAAAGAGAAACTGTAAGTAAACTCATCATAAACAACGACGAAACACATTTGGCATTTATAACAGAGTATTTAGGCCAAAAAAAATTATTTGCGTATGATATTCAAAACAAGAAAAAAAAGAGAATTCTTAAACTGTATCCTAAATTAGAAAGAGAAACTGATAAATACTATCCGCTTATAGCATGGCATCCTAAAAATAATATATTGCTCTCTGTTTATGAGTTGAAAAACGTACTCTACTTGCACACTTTTGATTTACAAAACAAGGAAGAGTTCAAAAAACCAATTACAGGATTTGAAAAAATAATGAGCATCAGTTATAGTAATGATGGAAAAAAATTAGTAATGAGTGCAGTTAAGCAAGGAAAAGGTCAGTCCGATATTTTTGTATATACCATCAATAACGGAGGTGTAGAACAAATAACAGACGATATTTACGATGATGATGAGCCCATATTTATTAATAACAATAAAGCCATCATATTTTCAAGTAACCGCACAAGCGATACGCTCACCAGAGCATATAACGACAATAAAAAATTCTTCAGATTATATCAGTCCTTCAAAGATATTTTTTATACCAACTATCCACAAAAAAATAATCTGCTTATCAGAGTATCCAATACACCCAATATTAACGAATATAAACCCATACCTTCTACACAAAAGAGCAATGAATTTTATTATTTAAGCGATGAAAACGGGTTTGTTAATCTTTTTCATGCACAGCCCGATAGTGCCATACTAACAGCAGATACCACTGTGGTATATCAATACTTTTATCATTCAAAACCTGTTTCCAATGTGAACTATTTCATTCGTGATGCTCAACTGGTCAAAGACAATTTTTACTTTACTATACTATTTAACTCAAAAACATCAAAATACTTTAAAGAAAATATGGCTTTAATGAAGTCGCCATTACAAAATCATATTAACGAAAGAAAATTAAAACCCACATGGATGCGTTCTTATGCCCGCAATTCGCTTATCAATCCGGGAGTAAAAGAAAAAAACTTGTCTTCTGTTTCAGAAAAATTGGATAATAAAAACACCCCCATCACTCCTCCTAAAAAAGGTATTGATTTTGAAAACTATTCTTTTGATAATGAGTTATCTAAAAACAATTCTCATTCTTCTGATACCATCAAAAAGCAAAACATATCCACCCAACCAATAACAAAACCTGTATTGCCTGCTAATTATTCATTTCCTATTCAACAAAATTATTATACCACATTTTATGCAGACCATGTATTAACGCAGTTCAACAATAGCTTTCTTTTTCCTACCTATCAAAGGTTTACAGGAGGCACTACACCTGTATATTTAAATCCTGGCTTTAATTTTATTACAAAAATAGGTTTGAACGATTTGTTTGAAAATCAAAATATAATAGCCGGGTTCAGAATCGGAGGAACTTTGGATAATGAATTTTTACTGGCTTACGAGTACAGAAAAAAATTATACGACCATCAGGTGTTACTTCATCGTCAAACATTTGTGAAAATAAATAATTTTTACGGCAATGTTGCCAAAGTTATTTCATATAACGGAAGATACACATTAAAATATCCGCTTAACGAAGTGCTTTCTTTAAGAACCTCCTTACAATACCGAAACGACCAAGCCATTTATCTGGCTCTGACCGATGATGCCTTGCCAAGGCCCAATGAAACCGAAAGATATGGAGGTAGTAAAATTGAATTAGTATATGATGACAGCAGATATAGAGACATTAATTTGTTTGAAGGATGGAGGGGAAAGGCATGGATAGAATATATGCAAAAAATTGAAAACACTTCTCATTATTTACTCACTTATGGGTTTGATTTTAGAAATTATTGGAGGATACATAAATATCTTTATTGGTGCAACAGATGGGCTTACGGAGGGTCTGCCGGTACAGATAAATTGATTTACTATCTGGGCGGAGTAGATAACTGGCTCACGCCAAGGTTTAATACCAATATCAATGTTATTCATTCGGATGAATATCAGTTTCAAACATTAGCCACCAATATGAGAGGATTTACTCAAAACATAAGAAATGGTAATAACTTTACAGTGTTTAATAGCGAACTCCGTTCTCCTTTTGTAAGGTACTTGTTCAAAGACATTAAATCAGAATTTTGGAGAACATTTCAGGGCATTGTTTTTGCAGATATTGGTGCGGCATGGTATGGATGGAACCCTGTAAGTGAAGAAAATACTGTAAATAAATCGGTATATAATTTTACTTCATTTATTATTACAGTGTATGAATACAAAAATCCTCTTGTAGGAGGATTTGGGT
>JAOABO010000029.1 GCA_026418315.1 Bacteroidia bacterium | reverse complement strand
TGGGAGGGTATTTTTATTTTTTTCTAAAAAATCATTATAAGGTTTGACTAATTTTTGTGCAGCAGGAATTTCGTTCTCTGCAGGTTCTGTAAGCGATACACGAACCGTATCTCCAATTCCATCTTCTAATAGTGTGCCTATTCCAATGGCCGATTTGATACGGCCATCTTCACCATCGCCTGCTTCCGTTACACCAAGATGGAGAGGATAGAGTGTGCCATTTCTAATCATGGTTTGCACCAGCAGTCGATAAGCATCAATCATAACTAAAGGATTACTTGCTTTCATGGATATAACCAGATTTCTGAAATTTTCTTCTTCGCATATTCTTACAAATTCCATGGCGCTTTCAACCATCCCTAATGGAGTGTCTCCATATCGGCTTAAAATTCTATCACTCAATGAACCATGATTAGTACCAATCCTTAAAGCAGTTCCGTATTCTTTACAAACTTTAATAAGTGGTAAAAATTTTTCTCTGATTCTTTCTAATTCATTGTTGTATTCCCTGTCAGAATATTCTTTGTATTCAAATTTTTTCTTATCTGCATAATTACCCGGATTAATTCTTACTTTTTCCACTATTCGTGCAGCTAGCTCTGCTGCGTTAGGAGTATAATGAATATCTGCACACAAAGGAACTTTATATCCTCTTTTACTCAATTCTTTTTTTATGTTTTGAAGATTTTCCGCATCCTTCAAATTGGGTGCAGTAATGCGAATCATTTCACATCCTGCCTTAATCAATCGGATACATTCTTCCACTACAGTATTGGTATTCATAGTATCGGCAGTCGTCATACTTTGTACACGAATAGGATGCTCTCCACCCATCTTTAAATCTCCGATAGTAGTAGTAATGGTTTTTAATTTAAAGTAAGACATTATTTTTTGTTTTACCCAAACGGCAAATTTACCGAATACAAATTAAAAAAGATCTTTTTTAATTAAAATATTTTATCTATATTTGCACCGAATATTAACCATAAAAACTAAAAAACTATGAGAAAATTATTATTAACTTTGGCTAGTGCAGTGGCCGTAGGTACAACAATGACTGCACAATCACCTTATTCCATCCCAAATGCTGGGTTTGAAAATTGGATCACTACAGGAACAAATGCAGGTAAAGCTCAAAATTGGGCTGGTTTTGGAGACATGGCTGTTTTACAAGGAGCACCTAGTTTTTCTTTACTAACCACTTACTTTAGAGATAATGTAAATAAAAACTCTGGTAATTCATCAATTAAAATTCAAAATCAAAATTTTGTTTTTCCTCCTATTGGTGATATTCCTGGAGTTGCCTGGTTAGGAACAGCGGGTACTTCTACCGCTAATATGGGCATCTATGGAATTCCTTTTTCACAAAACATTGTTGCATTCGGGGGGCATTTTAGATATTCTATATCGTCTCCAACATCTAAAGATACAGCTGTCATCATATGTCAAACTTCCAAATGGACAGGAACCACATCAAACTTAATCCAAGATGCATCAATTATGGTAAATTCTAATATTTCTGCTTTCCAAAACATTATACAAAATGCATCTACTGCAACCCCTGGTGTACCAGATACTTTGTGGATTTTGGCTTTCTCTTCCTATTGGCCATTCACTGATAGTATCCCACAGGCTTCTAGTGGTTATGCATCGACTTTGAATATGGATGATTTGACTCTAACGGTTACTACAGGTATCACTGCTCCTGTTTTGGATTTTGTAGATACTCGTATAGCACCTAATCCTGCTACTGATATGGTAAGATTTACAACATCATCTAAAAATATTGGTGGATATTTCAGATTATATGATGCCTTAGGAAAAGAAGTACTTTCTGTACTTGTAACCAATGCTTTAGATAACAAATTTAGTGTAGAAGCTTTACCTGCAGGAATTTATTTTTATCAGGTTTCAAATAATAATGGAGACGTGAATGCACACGGCAAGTTAATTGTAACAAAATAATTGAATTAATATAAACATATTCAATAAAAAACCCTGACATTTGTCAGGGTTTTTTATTTTCTTTTCGGTATAATTTTATTGTATAATTAGAGTAAATGAAAATTTAATAAAATCAAAAAATAGAGGTGTAACTAATTGATAAACATTACATTATTTTTTATTAAAAAAATTTTTTCAGAAAATGATAAAAAAATTTGGAAGATTAGAATAATTATCCTTATATTTGCCGTCCTTTTTAAGAAAAACTAAAATATTGCAAAATGCCTACAATACAACAACTGGTAAGAAAAGAAAGAAAAAAAGTAACTACTAAAAGTAAATCAGCTGCTTTACACTCATGCCCACAAAGAAGAGGAGTGTGTACTAAAGTGTACACCACAACACCTAAAAAACCTAATTCAGCATTGAGAAAAGTAGCGAAGGTTCGTTTAACCAATAAAGAGGAGGTTATTGCGTACATACCCGGAGAGGGGCATAATTTACAGGAACACTCTATAGTTTTAGTGAGAGGTGGTCGTGTGAAAGATTTGCCAGGTGTAAGGTACCATATAGTGAGAGGTGCTTTAGATTGTGCTGGTGTAGAAGGCAGAAAACAACAACGTTCCAAGTATGGTACAAAAAGACCTAAGCCAGGTCAACAAGATGCTAAAGCAAAAAAATAATTTTCAAACAACTAAATAAAAAATAGTTTCTGATATGAGAAAATCGAAAGCCAAAAAAAGAGAAATACTACCAGATCCAGTTTACGGGAATGTACTGGTAAGCAAATTTATCAACAACCTCATGCTGAATGGAAAAAAGCAATTGGCTACTAAAATATTTCACGATTCTATTGCAATTGTTGCTAAAAAAACTAATGAGTCAGGATTGGATGTTTTCTTAAAGGCATTAAGTAATGTAACTCCTCAAATTGAGGTAAGATCAAGAAGAATAGGAGGAGCTACTTATCAAATACCTAGTGAAATAAGACAAGAAAGAAAGACATCCCTTGCAATGAAATGGCTTATCAATTACGCAAGACAAAGAAATGAAAAATCAATGGCAGAAAAATTAGCCGCTGAAATCATTGCAGCATCAAAAGAAGAAGGTGGTGCTTTTAAGAAAAAAGAGGATACACATAAAATGGCTGAAGCCAATAAAGCATTTGCTCACTTTAAATTTTAGTATATGTCAGAACTAAAATATACAAGAAATATAGGTATTGCGGCTCACATAGACGCAGGTAAAACAACCACTACTGAACGTATATTATACTATACAGGTGTAAATTATAAAATTGGAGAAGTACACGAAGGTGCTGCCACCATGGACTGGATGGTACAAGAGCAAGAGAGGGGTATTACTATTACAGCTGCTGCTACTAGATGTTATTGGAACTACAGAGGAAATAAATATAAAATTAATATAATAGATACACCCGGCCACGTAGATTTTACAGTAGAAGTGAACCGTTCTTTAAGAGTTTTAGATGGATTGGTCTTTCTTTTTTCAGCTGTTGATGGAGTAGAGCCACAATCCGAAACTAATTGGAGATTGGCAGATAACTATGGTGTTAATAGAATAGGATTTGTCAACAAAATGGATAGACAAGGTGCTGATTTTCTCAATGTAGTGAAACAAGTTAAAGAAATGCTTGGAGGAAATGCAGTACCTTTACAATTACCTATAGGAGCAGAAGATCAGTTTAAAGGTGTGGTAGATCTCGTTAATTTTAGAGGAATTATATGGAATGAACATGATTTAGGAATGACTTATGAAGTAGTTCCTATTCCTGAAGATATGATGGAAGAGGCAAAAATGTATAGAGAAAAATTATTAGAATCTGTTGCAGAGTTTGATGACACGTTAATGGAAAAATATTTTTCCGACCCCAATTCTATTACTGAAAGAGAAATATTAGATGCCTTAAGAAAGGCAACTGTTGCTAACAAAATCGTACCCATGCTTTGCGGAAGTGCCTTTAAAAATAAAGGTGTACAAACTATGTTAGATTATGTATGTGAACTGCTCCCCTCGCCATTAGATAAACCAGATATTGTTGGCACTAATCCTGAGACCGGAGAAAAAGTAGTAAGAAAACCTGATCCAAAAGAACCGTTCACTGCTTTAGCATTCAAAATTGCCACCGACCCTTTTGTAGGAAGATTAGCTTATTTCAGAGTATATTCAGGAAGATTAGAAGCGGGCTCTTATATTTATAATTCACGCTCCGGAAATAAAGAAAGAATTTCACGTTTATTTCAAATGCACGCCAATAAACAAAATCCAATTGATTTTGTAGAAGCAGGAGATATTGCCGCAGCTGTAGGATTCAAAGATATTAAAACCGGAGATACGCTTTGTGATGAAAAAAATCCAATAGTATTAGAAGCCATGAAGTTCCCTGAACCCGTTATTGGATTAGCCATAGAGCCCAAAACACAGGGTGATATGGATAAGTTAGGTGTTGCATTAAGCAAATTAGCCGAAGAAGACCCAACATTCAGAGTGCATACAGACGAAGAATCTGGACAAACAGTCATTAGTGGAATGGGTGAGTTACACTTAGAAATTATCATGGACAGATTAAAAAGAGAGTTCAAAGTAGAGGTCAATCAGGGAGCACCACAAGTTGCTTATAGAGAGGCGTTAACAGCCACCGTGCAGCACAGAGAACTGTTTAAAAAGCAAACTGGAGGTAGAGGTAAATATGCAGATATTTTAGTAGAAATAGGACCTGTAGATGAAGGATTTGATGGTCAACTGCAATTTATTAACGAAATAACAGGTGGTAATATTCCAAAAGAATATATTCCTTCAGTAGAAAAGGGATTTAGAGCATCTATGTCTAACGGAGTATTAGCGGGCTACCCTGTAAAAAGTATGAAAGTAAGGTTGATAGACGGTTCTTACCACTCCGTTGACTCTGACTCTTTATCATTCGAAATTTGTGCTAAACAAGCATTTAGGGAAGCACTTCCAAAATGTAAACCCATATTGCTCGAACCTATCATGAAAGTAGAAGTACTTACTCCGGAACAAAATATGGGAGATGTAGTGGGCGACCTTAACAGAAGAAGAGGGCAAATTTTAGGTATGGATACACGTGGAAACGCGCAGGTTATCAAGGCCTTAGTGCCTTTATCTGAAATGTTTGGGTATGTTACACAACTAAGAACTCTAACATCAGGAAGAGCCACATCTACTATGGAATTTTCACATTATGCGGAAGTTCCATCTAATATAGCAGAACAAGTGATAGCAAAAGCTAAAGGAAAAACTGAAAAAGTATAAATAAAAAGATTATGAGCCAAAAAATCAGAATAAAATTAAAATCATACGACCACAACTTAATAGACAAATCAGCTGAAAAAATTGTAAAAGCTGTAAAATCCACTGGGGCTATTGTTAATGGTCCTATTCCATTACCTACCCATAAAAAGATTTTTACAGTTTTAAGATCTCCACACGTAAACAAAAAATCAAGAGATCAGTTTCAATACTGCACATATAAAAGATTAATTGATATTTATTCATCATCATCTATTTCTAAAACAGTAGATGCATTGATGAAATTAGAACTACCAAGTGGTGTAGAAGTAGATATTAAAGTTTAAAAATTAAAACCATGTCAGGCATTATAGGAAAAAAATTAGGAATGACCAGTATTTATGATAAAGATGGCAAATATGTTGCCTGTACTATTGTTCAAGCTGGTCCATGCGTTATTACTCAGGTTAAAACACCTGAAAAAGATGGCTATTCAGCACTTCAGTTATCATTTGATGAAAAAAAAGAAAAAAATACCCCTCGCCCTTTATTAAAGCATTTTGAAAAAGCAAACACTACACCTAAAAGAAAAATTGCAGAATTCAAATTTGATGAACCTAAAAATTTAGGTGAAATTATTGATGTAAGCATATTTTCTGAAGGTGATTATGTTGATGTAACAGGCATCACAAAAGGAAAAGGGTTTCAAGGAGTTGTAAAAAGACATGGATTTAGCGGAGTGGGTGCCAGATCGCATGGCCAGCATGACAGAGAAAGAGCACCAGGTTCTGTTGGTGCATCATCTGACCCATCAAGGGTTTTAAGAGGGCTTAGAATGGCTGGAAGAATGGGCAACGCAAGAAGGAAAATTCAAAATCTTCAAATCATCAAAATACTTCCAGAAAAAAATATTATTCTTATCAAAGGTAGTGTACCTGGTTCTAAAAATTCTTACCTTTTAATCGAAAAATAAAAAATAAAAAAATGAAGGCAGAAGTTTTTAATATAAATGGCAAAACAACCGGTAAATCAGTGGATTTATCAGATAATATTTATCTTGCAGAACCAAATAACCATTGTATTTATCTTGATGTAAAATCTATTTTGGCAAATAAAAGGCAAGGAACACACAAAACTAAAGAAAGAAGTGAAGTAAACAGAACAAAGAAAAAATTATATCGTCAAAAAGGAACAGGTAACGCAAGGCACGGTTCCATGAACGCCCCTATTTTTGTTGGGGGCGGAACGGTTTTTGGACCAAAACCAAGAGATTATAGCATGCCTATAAATAAAAAAGTAAAAAACATAGCAAGAATATCGGCTCTTTCACATAAAGTAAAAGAAACTGCACTAACAATTATTGAAAATTTTAGTTTTGAACAACCCAAAACTCGCCAATTTATAGATTTACTGAAAAATTTATCCCTTCTAAATAAAAAAACATTATTTATCCTTCCTTCTGTAGAAAAAAATGTTTATTTATCATCAAGAAATATTCAAAAAACAAAAGTAATTCCAGCTACAGAAATAAATACGTATGATTTAGTGAATGCTGATAATGTTATTATTTCAGAAGGAGCATTGCCAATTATAGAATCAATATTATTAAAATGATATAATATGAAATTAGTTACAGAAATTATTGTTAAGCCCATTATTACAGAAAAGTACCTACAAATTGCAGAAAAGCAAAAACAATACGCATTTGTTGTAGATAAAAAAGCAAATAAATACCAAATTAAAAATGCTATTGAGAAATTATATGATGTAAAAGTTGATAGAGTGAATACCCAACAATATATTGGTAAAGTTAAAATGAGAAATACAACCAAAGGACTAGCTATAGGAAGAGTAAATAGATACAAAAAAGCTATAGTTACCCTTAAAGACAACTATTCAATTGATATCTACAAAAACATTTGATAATACTAAAACAAAAATATTATGGGATTAAAAAAATTCAAACCACTTACACCATCATTAAGATATAAAACCATATCTGATTTTTCAGATATTACAACAAATACCCCTGAAAAATCATTATTAGTTCCGCATAAGTCAACTGGTGGTAGAAACAATCAGGGAAAAATGACCATGCGTTATATTGGTGGTGGGCATAAAAAAATGTATCGTATCATCGATTTTAAGAGAGATAAAGATGGCATACCCGGTACAGTAAAAACAATTGAATACGATCCAAACAGAAGTGCACGTATTGCACTTATTGCATATAAAGACGGTGAAAAAAGATATATTATAGCGCCTCAAGGACTAAAAGTAGGACAAGTCATTATGTCTGGCAAAGATGCAGCGCCAGAAATTGGAAATGCTTTACCACTTTCTCATATACCACTAGGTTCTGTTATTCATAATATAGAACTGCATCCAGGAAAAGGAGCACAACTAATTAGAAGCGCCGGAACGTTTGCTCAACTTGCTGCAAGAGAAGGGAAATACGCTGTGGTTCGCATGCCTTCTGGAGAACTCAGAAAAATTCTTGTTAATTGCAAAGCAACTATCGGTGCTGTGTCCAACCCAGATCATAATTTGGAAATACACGGAAAAGCAGGACGCAAACGTTGGCTTGGTATTCGCCCAAGAACAAGAGGGGTAGCCATGAACCCTGTAGACCACCCAATGGGAGGTGGAGAAGGAAGAGCATCTGGCGGACACCCAAGATCAAGAAAAGGATTGAAAGCAATTGGAAAGAAAACCAGATCTCCTAAGAAAAAAACATCAAAACTCATCATAGAAAAAAGAACACCCGGCTACGGATTAAAAAAATAAAAAAATAAATATCTGAATTATGGCAAGATCGCTTAAAAAAGGACCATTCATTGACTACAAACTTTGGTTAAAAGTTCAAAAAATGAATGAAACAGGAAAAAAAGCAGTGATTAAAACATGGGCAAGAAGATCTACTATTCCACCCGAATTTGTCGGACATACCTTTGCCGTTCATAATGGAAATAAGTTTATACCTGTTTATGTAACAGAAAATATGGTAGGACATAAACTTGGTGAATTTGCCCCTACCAGAACATTTAAAGGACACGCAGGACATAATAAAAAATAAATAATTTAAATCATTCAATCATGGGAAAGAGAAAACATGAATACGCAGAAAAATTAAAAAAAGAAAAAGCAAATAAATACTTTGCAATTCTAAGAAATTGCCCCACATCTCCCAGAAAAATGAATCAGGTAGCTGCTCTTATTCGTGGACTATCGGTAGATAAAGCATTGAATATTCTTAAGTATAACACAAGAGAAGCTGCAGGCAGATTAGAAAAATTATTAAAATCTGCAATTAATAATTATGAGCAAAAAACAGGACAACCAGCTAACGAAAACCTGTACATCAAAACAATTAAAGTAGATAGTGGTTTTCAATTAAAACGTCTTCGCTCCGCTCCTCAAGGAAGAGCATACAGAATAAGAAAAAGATCCAATCATGTTACATTAACTTTAGATATTAAAAATTAAAAAAAATAATATGGGACAAAAATCAAATCCAATAGTATTAAGAGTAGGAATAATTAGAGGATGGGAATCCAACTGGTATGGCGGAAACAATTTCCCCGATAAGATTGTAGAAGACAACATGATAAGAAAATATTTGAAAGACCGCCTCCCAAAAAGCGCCATTTCTAAAATTGTTATTGAAAGAGCACATAAATTAATTACCGTTAATATTCATACAGCTAAGCCAGGAATGATTATAGGAAAAGGCGGAAAAGAGGTAGATACTTTAAAAGAAGAACTAAAAAAACTGACAAAAAAAGATGTTCAAATCAACATTGCAGATATTCAAAAACCAGAATTAGACGCAAGATTAGTAGCTGATGCCATTGCCAAACAAATTGAAGGAAGAATAGCATACAAAAGAGCCGCTAAGCAAGCAATAGCATCTGCCATGCGAGCAGGAGCAGAAGGCATAAAAATCAGAATTTCAGGAAGATTAGGTGGTGCAGAAATGGCAAGAAGCGAAGAAATAAAAGAAGGTAGAATTCCTCTTCACACTTTCAGAGCAGACATTGATTACGCAGTAGCAGAAGCACACACCACTTATGGAAGAATTGGTATAAAAGTATGGATTTGCAAAGGAGAAATTTACGGAAAAAATACCTATGCACAAATTGACTCAGAGAAAAAAACATTAAACAAAAGAGTCCCACAAGAAAAAAGAGCATTTAGAAGAAAAAGACCTGAATAATCAATAACTTAATTACATAACATAAAATATTGATATATGCTACAACCTAAAAAAACTAAATGGAGAAAATCACAAAAAGTGCTTCCCAGAAGAAAATATACAAAACGTGGAGACCAAATTGCTTTTGGTTCCTTTGCAATAAAAGCTGTAACGCCGGGTAGAATTAACTCCCGTCAAATAGAAGCTGCTCGTATTGCCATTACCCGCTTTATGAAAAGAGAAGGACAAGTATGGATACGCATATTCCCCGACAGACCTGTAACCAAAAAACCTGCTGAAGTCCGTATGGGTAAAGGTAAGGGTTCATTAGAGTACTGGGCAACTCCTGTTGAACCGGGTAGAATACTATTTGAAGCAGACGGAGTACCATTAGAAACAGCAAAAGAAGCATTAAGATTAGCAGCTCAAAAATTACCCGTTGTAGTAAAATTTATTGTAAGAAGAGATTATATACAATCATAAAACAACTAATTTATGAAACAAAAAGACATTATTTTATTATCTGATCAAGAAATAAAAGAAAAAATAGAATCTGAAAAAAATAAATTGTTGAAACTAAAGCTCCAACACGCGGTTTCTCCAATTGAAAATCCAATGGAGATAAAAAGCACAAGAAAAACTATTGCTCGCCTCCTAACAGAACTCACAAAAAGAAAGAATAAAAAAATCTAACCAACCATAACACTATTTTTATATGGAAACAACCAGAAAAACAAGAAAAACCAGAATAGGGACAGTCACCAGCAACAAAATGAACAAAACTATTGTTGTTTCTATTACAAGAAAAGTTAAACATCCTATTTACGGAAAATTTGTAAATAAAACAACAAAATTTTACGCACATGATGAAAACAATCAATGCGGAATAGGAGATAAAGTCAAAATAATGGAAACAAGACCATTGAGTAAACTTAAAAGATGGAGATTAGTTGAAGTTATTGAAAAAGCTAAATAATAACTAAAAAATTTACCAATATGTTGCAAAATGAATCAAGATTAAAAGTGGCAGATAACAGTGGAGCAAAAGAAGTTCTTATCATCAGAGTTTTAGGTGGTACTAGAACTAGATATGCTTCTGTAGGAGATAAAGTAGTGGTTACTGTAAAAGATGCCATTCCAACAGGTAATATTAAAAAAGGTACCGTATCAAAAGCAGTAATTGTAAGAACCAAAAAAGAAATAAGAAGAAATGATGGATCCTATATACGCTTTGATGATAATGCAGTAGTATTACTCACCAATACAGATGAATTAAGAGGAACTCGTATTTTTGGTCCTGTAGCCAGAGAACTCAGAGATAAACAATATATGAAAATCATCTCTTTGGCACCCGAAGTTCTTTAATAACAATTAAAAAAGAGAAAAATTATGGCATCAACAGCAAATAAAAAAGTAAAACTCAAACTCAAAGTTGGCGATATTGTCCGTATTATGAGAGGACGCTCCAAAGGTAAAGAAGGAAAAATAATTTTTATAGATACAGAAAAACAAAGAGCAATAGTAGAAGGTGCTAACATGATTAAAAAACACGAAAAACAAAGTGCCAAAAACCCACAAGGCGGCATCGTTGAAAAAGAAGCACCCATACATATCTCCAACCTCATGATTTTGGCAGATGGAAAACCTTCCAGAATAGGAAGAAGGTTGAATCCAGAAACCCAAAAATTAGAAAGATACGCAAAAAAGACCAACCAAACTCTTAAATAAAAAGAATTATGAGTACAAAATACCAACCAAGATTAAAAACCAAATACCAAACAGAAATTGTTAAAAACCTGAAAGAAAAATTTCAGTATAAAAACATCATGCAAGTTCCTCGCCTTGAAAAAATAGTTATTAATCAAGGTGTAGGAGAAGCCGTAGCAGATAAAAAACTAATAGAAGCATCTATCAAAGAACTATCTACTATTACAGGTCAAAAAGCAATACCTACCATCTCTAAAAAAGACATTTCTAATTTCAAATTAAGAAAAGGCGTAGCAATAGGTGCAAAAGTAACTTTAAGAGGAGATAAAATGTACGAATTTCTGGATAGATTAATAGCCGCAGCATTACCTCGTATCCGCGACTTTAAAGGCGTAAACCCAAAATCTTTTGACGGAAGAGGAAACTACAACCTTGGAATTAGCGAACAAATTATTTTCCCCGAAATAGATATAGACAAAGTAAACAAAATTATGGGAATGGACATTAGCTTTGTAACCACTGCAAAAACAGATAAAGAAGCTTACGAACTATTGAAAGAATTTGGGATGCCATTCAGAAAATAAATAAAAACATAATAAAAAAATAAAATACTATGGCAAAAGAATCCATGAAAGCAAGAGAAGTAAAGAGAAAAAAATTAGCAGAAAAATATGCAAAAAAAAGAGAAGAACTATTGGCTAAAGGCGACTATATGGCCATTCAACTCATTCCAAGAAATGCTTCTCCTGTAAGGCAAAGAAACAGATGCAAATTGACAGGTAGACCACGCGGGTACATCAGAGAATTTGGTGTTTGTAGAAATGTATTAAGAGAAATGGCCTCTTTTGGTCTTATACCTGGAATAAAAAAAGCAAGCTGGTAATTAATACTATAAAAATATCAGAAAATATGAAAACAAAAACAAGAAATACAAACGACCCCATCTCAGATTATCTTACAAGAATTAGAAATGCAGTAGCAGCAGGACACAGATTAGTAGAAATACCTGCTTCTAACATAAAAAAACAAATTACTAAAATACTCTTTGATAACGGGTATATTTTAAACTATAAAACAGAAGAAACACCCAATAAGCAAGGTATTATAAAAATAGCATTAAAATACAACCCTACTACAAAAATACCAGCTATTCGTGGATTAAAAAGAATTTCTACCCCAGGATTACGTAAATACTCTAAATGTGAAAACTTGCCAAGAGTACAAAACGGACTTGGAATAGCCATCATCTCTACATCCAAAGGACTCATGACAGACAAAGAAGCCCGTAGATTAAACCTTGGCGGTGAAGTTATCTGCTATGTATACTAACACTTAGTAAAAAATGATTATCTAAAACATATAAAAAAACAACATTATGTCAAGAATCGGAAAAAAACCAATACCAATACCACAAGGAGTAGATATAAAATTAAACAATAATACAATTACCGTTAAAGGAAAATTAGGCACTCTACAAAGAGAATTACATCCCGACATGAAAATTAAAATAGATAACAATCAGATAATTGTTGAAAGGCCAACCGAACAAAAAAGACACAAAGCACTCCATGGCCTTACCCGAGCACTTATTGCTAATATGGTAAAAGGAGTATCGGAAGGTTTTAAAACAGTTCAAGAGTTAGTAGGGGTAGGATACAGAGCAACTAATAAAGGCCAATTATTAGATTTATCACTAGGATATTCACACCATATTTACTTTGAACTTCCTCCCGAAATAAAAGTAACTACCAAACAAGAAAAAGGAGAAAACCCTAAAATTTACTTAGAATCTATAGATAAAGAACTATTAGGACTGGTTGCGGCTAAAATCCGCTCACTCAGAAAACCAGAACCATACAAAGGCAAGGGTATCAAATTTGAAGGAGAAATTTTAAGAAGAAAGGCAGGTAAGTCCGCGTCCAAAAAATAAAATTAAATAATACTATTATGGCAACATTATCAAGAGAAGAAAGAAGACAAAGAATAAAATACAGAATAAGAAAAAAATTAAAAGGTACTACTGAAAGGCCACGCCTGTGTATATTCAGAAGTAATAAAGAAATTTATGCACAAATAATCGACGATGTTTCAAAAAGAACATTGGTTGCTGCTTCCTCTATGGATAAATCTTTCAAAAACTTCAAAGGGACTAAAATAGAAAAATCAATTGCAGTAGGAAAGTTGATTGCAGAAAGAGCTCAACAAAAAGGCATACAATCGGTAGTATTTGACAGAAACGGATTTTTATATCACGGAAGAGTGAAAGCACTAGCTGATGCAGCCAGAGAAGCAGGATTAAATTTCTAAAAAATTACCATACTAAAGAAAAAAAACATATTTTTGCACCCCCTAAAAAAATAAGAAAAAACTATCACACATTATGGCAAATTTTAGCATAAAAAAAGTAAAATCAACAGACCTAGAACTTAAAGATAGGTTAGTAGCAGTAAACCGTGTTACAAAGGTTACAAAAGGCGGAAGGCATTTTAGCTTTGCAGCCCTTGTAGTAGTTGGCAACGAAAACGGTATAGTTGGAGTAGGGCTTGGTAAAGCCAATGAAGTATCAGAAGCAATTAAAAAAGCCATTGAAGATGCCAAGAAAAACCTTATAAAAGTAGCTATTTTGAAAGGTACTATCCCTCATGAACAAGAAGGAAAATTTGGTGCATCAAAAGTATTTATTAAACCCGCAGCACCCGGTACAGGAGTAATAGCCGGTGGTGCTATGCGTGCTGTTCTTGAAAGCGTGGGAGTAAAAGACGTATTAGCCAAATGCAAGGGTTCTTCCAATAACCACAATGTAGTGAAAGCCACATTAGATGCTCTAATGAAATTAAGAGACCCCTATACTGTAGCTCAGCAAAGAGGCATTAAATTAGAAAAAGTATTTAACGGTTAATATTAAAAACTATGGCAAAAGTAAAAATTACACTAGTAAAAAGTACTATCAAAAAATCAGGGAATCAAAAGAAAACTGTAGCCGCTTTAGGTTTAAGAAAAATTAATCAATCTGTAGAAAAAGAATTAAACCCGGCTATACAAGGTATGATCAATACCGTAAAACACCTCATTAAGGTTGAAACTATCTAATTTCCCAAACTTAATAACTAAAATAAAAATTATGAAACTCCATACATTACAACCAGCAAAAGGATCGGTTAAACAAAACTACAGAAAGGGTAGAGGAGAAGGATCCGGAAACGGGGATACTGCCGGCAGAGGACATAAAGGAAACCAATCCAGATCAGGATACAAAAGAAAAAAAGGATTTGAAGGTGGACAAATGCCCCTCCAAAGAAGAATACCCAAATTTGGATTTAAAAATTTCAATAGAACAGAATACACCCCAATTAATTTAAATACATTAGTTCATATTGCAGAAACATTCAACACCAATACTATTACCATTGACACATTAGTGCAAGCCGGTGCTGTTGGAAAAAATGATCTTGTAAAAATTCTTGCCAATGGCGAAATTAAAAATCCCATCAACATATCGGCACATGCTTTCTCCAAAAAAGCCAAAGAAAGCATAGAAAAAGCTGGTGGTACTGCTACTATTATAGCATAACAAGATTTATAAATCAATGTACCATAATTTATGAAACGACTGATAGAGACCATACAAAACATCTGGAAAATAGACGAACTAAGAAATAGAATACTGGTTACCCTAATGTTTGTAGCAATATACAGATTAGGTTCCTATGTTGTACTTCCTGGAGTCAACTCTGTTGCCCTTAACGAGTACCGTGCTGCTAATGCTCAAAGCGGAATCATTGGACTTATCAACATATTTGCCGGAGGAGCCTTTTCAAGAGCATCTGTAT
>JAOABO010000028.1 GCA_026418315.1 Bacteroidia bacterium | reverse complement strand
ATATGGGATATTGTCCCAATCATCAAATATTACTGTATAAGTTTAATACAAAGATATATTCTACAGTTAGTAATTTTATAAGTGTATTAAAAGCAAATGATGAATTTATATCAGATAAAATACTTGAAAAGCAAAACAATGATGACGAGAATATAGCAAAAGAATTTATCAATCAATGTGATTTTGATGAACAAAGCAGTTCCAATATAAAAAGAGAAATAGAAAAAAATTAAAATCAACAGTTATGAAAAAGATATGGATTATTTATATATTCTTACTGCTTTTCTTTAGGCAATATTCGCAATTAAATTATTCATTTAGCAGTACCACATCAACTTTTACTTACATTACTGGTGGTACAAATGCCTTAACGAGTAATACTGCTGATGACGAGTTGTCTTCTGCGATTACTTTACCTTTTACATTTTACTATAATTGTCAACCTTATACTCAAGTTAAAATCTCTTCTAATGGATGGCTAACTTTTGATATGTCTTTGACTTCTTCTATGTTTACTAATGATTTAGATAATACAGGTTCATTGATTGTTGCGCCTCTATGGGATGATTTACAATGTACTCAAAATGTTCAATATGTTACAACAGGATCCTCTCCTAATAGGATTTTTAAGGTGGAATGGAGAAATATGGAGTGGAACTTTTCGGCTACTACTGCTGTTATTTCTTTTCAGGTATGGTTATATGAAGGTACAAACAGAATAGAGTTTTGGTATCAAAGAGAATCCGGTGGTGTGAATAGTGGTAGTGCATCTATTGGATTAAATGGTTCGGGTTCACCCATTCCATTTTTATCATTAAATAATACATCTGGTTCTCCTACAGCTTCTTCCACTACGGAAACAGATAATTTAAATACTAAGCCAGCTAATGGGCAAATATACAGATGGGATCCTATATCTTGTAGTGGTACACCATCTGGTTATGCATTGGCTTTATCTTTACCATCCAATACTTGTTCTCCTTATACAGCAACTTTAAATGTTACTGGGACATCGGTATGTGGTCTTCAATATACATTTCAATCTGGTACTTCTTCATCAGGGCCATGGACGACCTTTCAGGTATCAACTTCTAATGTTGCAACTTTTAATGTAACGGGCCTAACTTACTTTAGAGCCATTGTTACATGTACCATTAGCAGCAATTCAATGACAACTAATACGCTTTCAGCCAACCTTGGCAGCACACCTTGTGTTTGTGATTTAATTCAAATTGCTACTTTACCTTTTACAAGTGGTGCTCAAACTACCTGTGGTAAAGGAAACGATTTGACATCTACAAATGTTAGTAATATATGTGGAAGTTCTTCTTATTATACAGGGGAAGATGTGGTATATAGTTTTACTCCTACAACTACTGGCCAGATTAGTATCAATTTAACTTCCGGAGGTAGTTACACAGGGTTAATGTTATACCAAGGTTGTCCATTCAGTGGTGGAACCTGCATTACATACACACAAAGTTCAACGGGCAACAAAAGTTTAAGCTGTATATCTGTAGTAGCTGGACAAGTGTATTATTTAGTAATAGATTCATGGGCATCACCTACATGTAATCCTTATAATTTAAGTATATCCGCTGTTACTCCAGTTTCAGGAGGATGTGCTTGTATGGGGTCAATTATTTCTATTCCATCTCTTCCCTACTCTCATACAGGCCAAACTACTTGTGGAAAAATAGATGATGTTACTTCTTCTAATGTTTCTAATGTTTGTGGAAGTTCTTCCTATTATACAGGTGAAGATGTGGTGTACACTTTTACACCAACGGCTACTGGTCAAATATCAATAACCATTAATTCATCAGGGTCGTATACTGGCTTAATGTTATACAAAGGTTGTCCTTCAAGTGGCGGGACATGTGTAAATTATTCTCAGAGTAGTACTGGGTCCAAAACCCTCACATGCCTTAATGTTATTGCTGGGCAAACATATTATTTGATAATAGATTCATGGGCATCGCCTACATGTAATCCTTATGATTTAAGTATTTCGGCCGTGAATACATCGGGCGTTTGTAACATGAATTATACACCTTCTTCTGTAGCGTACAATTTTGAGAGTTTTACTGGTACTTCTTTACCAATGACGGACGATGTTTTATTTAGTTCAATAGTTATGTTTGGTTTTAGTACTTGTTTTGATGGAGCGGTTTCATGGGGAGGTTACCCTGCTTCTAATTCATCTTTTGTTTATGATGCTATTTGTAATATACCAAACATCTCGTCATCTACTATTGCTGCACCAAATGTATGGACTGGATGGAGTATTACTAATGCTGCTCCTATATTTGGCACTTCAATTCCCAGAAATGCTATTTTAGGGCCTTGGCATGATATTAATCCGGCAACGACAGCAACAGTTGCCACCTCTAAGATTCAGTATGCTACTTTTGGAACTGCACCAAACAGAAGAACCGTTATATCATGGGAAGATATTCCATATTTTAGCTGTAATGCTTCACTAACGCCTTATTTTTCAGGTCAAATAAAAATTTTCGAAAACGGCAATATTGAAATTCATATCAAAAATAAACACGTTTGTACCTCTTGGAATGGTGGTTATGCAGTATTGGGTCTTCATAATTATGATGGTACTGTATACATACCACCTGTAAATATGACTGCACATAATTATCCTACTCAGTGGACTATGACTAATACTGCTTATCGATTTACTCCTGCTGCATCTTGCGTTACGAATTGTCAGGTTTTACCAATAGGGTTTAAATCTTTCTATGGTGAGAGAATTGCAAAAACTAATTATTTACATTGGGAAACAGCAGAAGAAAGCAATTTAATGAATTATGAGATACTCAGAAGTACTGACGGAATAAATTTTGAAAAAATTGGTCGCGTAAAACCCAATAATTTTCCATCAAAATATCAATTTGAAGATATTACAGCTCCGCTAGGAAAAATCAGTTATTACAAAATACGTTCTGTAGAAAGTAATGAAAAATCATCTGAAACACAAATAATTGCCATTGATGCACAGATGGGTGAAGTGTTTGTTACATCTATTTACCCTAATCCTGTAAATGAAGAAGTAACCCTTTCAATAGAATCAAGATTAACTGTACCGAATGGTATGGCTAAAGTTAATGTTTTTGATGTGTATGGAAAACAAGTATTATGTTATGATATAAAATTACTAGGTGGTATTAATGATTATAAAATAGATGTTAATTCCTTATCACAAGGGATTTATATTTTTGAAGTAGTTATTAATGGTAATGAAAAAGTAATAAAGAAGATTGTTAAGGAATAAAGAAGAGCAATCTTGTAATTTTGTTTTTTTATCAAAATTAATTGCTTTATACTTTGGGATAGTTTGATATTTTACTCATTTTTGCGAGTAAAAAAATTATGACAGGAAATCTTGTATTTTTAGTGATTGTATTTATTTCGTTCTTTGGTATGGCCAGATTTTTTAAGACGTGCAATGCACCACCATGGCATGCACTTATTCCGTTTTTTAATTTTTATAGATTGTCTCAATTATTAAAAAAACCATGGTGGTGGGCTTTAATTACGTTAGTTCCTGGGGTCAATTTGATTATGTGGGGAGTTTATGGATTCAATACAGCCCGTGCTATTAATAAAACTTCAACTTTACAGTTGTTATTAGCTTCTTTGTTGCCACCGATATTTTTTATATCTCTTATCGGAGATAAAAAAATAGAGTTTGTTGGTTTAGATAAATACCATCCCGAGCCATCTAAATTTATTAAAGAGTGGGTAGATCCTATTGTTTTTGCCACTGTTGCGGCATCTATCATTCGCACATTCTTCATTGAAGCATTTACCATTCCTACTTCATCATTAGAAAAAACATTAATGGTGGGAGATTTTTTATTTGTCAATAAACTGGCTTATGGGCCAAGAATACCTCAAACGGTTATTGCATTTCCTTTTTCGCATCATACCTTAATTGGTACGGATAATATTCCTGCTTATGTGAATTGGGTAAAATTACCTTATATGAGAATACCTATTGGGGGAAAGGTAGAAAGAAATGAAATAGTCGTTTTTAATTATCCTGATGGAGATACAGTAATACAAAACATGCAGGACATCAGTTATTATCAGGTAGTAAGAATTATTGCAGCGCTCATGAAAAATGAAGATGAAAAAGCAGGGAAAAAAACAGAAGACCAAAATTACTATCATAAAATGGCTTGGGAATATGTTCATCAACCTAATAATATTAATCCACTCAATGAAAAACCATTTGGAAAAATTGTTGCACGGCCTGTTGACAAAAGAGAACATTATGTTAAAAGGTGTGTTGCTATAGCAGGTGATACATTAGAGATTAAAGATGGAGTGATTTATATCAATCAAAAAGAACAACCTACCCCAGAACATGCTCAGTTTAAGTATTTTGTTACTACAAAAGGAGCTATGTTTGGAGAAAGAATGGAAATGAATGGTAAGATAGTATTGAGTAACTTTAAACTGTTGGATGAATTAGATATTTATATTGGAGAAGGAGATTTGGTGCAAACCAAGCATGATACTTGTATATACTTACTCACCATGCCAAAGCAAACAGTGAAGAAGTTAGAAGGCATGGAAGGCATTATTAAAATTCAAAGAAAGATTGAACCTAAAGGACAAAGAGACATGACAGTGTTTCCACATCACGAAAAATTTCCTTGGAATAATGATAATTTTGGCCCTTTAATTATTCCTTATAAGGGAATGACCATTAAAATGGATAGTAATAATTATATTTTGTACAGAACTATTCTTACTACTTATGATGATTTTGGAAAAACTCATCAAGTAGAAATGAAAAACGGGAAAGTATATTATGATGAACAACCCATTGAAACATATACGTTTAAACAAGATTATTATTGGATGATGGGAGACAACAGACATAATAGCGCTGATTCAAGAAGTTGGGGATTTGTACCATTTGACCACGTTGTAGGAGAGCCATTTTTTATATGGATGAGTGTGAAGTATGCAGATAATAATCCTGTAAGTGGTAAATCTATTATTGGTTCCTTTTTCAAAAATTCTCGTGAAGGAAAATTCAGATGGGAAAGATTTTTGTGTTATGTAGGGCACAATGGATTAGTATCATTAAAAATACCTATTTTGTCTTTAATTTTTGGAATATGGGCGTACAATAAATGGAAGAAAAGAAAAAGTACAAAACAAAAGAAAAATAAATAACAATAGGAATTATTTTGGATTACTTACTTTTTTTGTATATTTGAATAAATGAAGGGATTGATAAAATACTTTGGAATAGCGTTTATACTTTTTTTGTTAGTTTACTGGAGTATAGGTATAATAAAAATGCCTGCAGATGATATGCGAGGTGGTATATTAAAAGAAGATATATTATTGTACAGAAAATTTTTAATATTTCCCAATCATTCTGATATTGTTATTTACAAAAGTGATTATTTTGAAGAAAGGGACTCTGCTGAAACTTCTAGATATTTATTTATTCAAAGAGTAATCGGATTACCGGGAGATACTGTATTCATAGATAGTAATGTTGTATATATTAATCATCAAATAGAAAAAAAGTCAGATTTTTATCAGAAAAATTACATCATTCAATTAACTGATTCCATTGAAAAATTAAATCATCTTGACCGTTTAATCAGTGAAAAAGTATTAATTTCAAAAAAAACAGAGTACGCAGTAAGTTTGTCTGAAAAAATGTATCAACAATTAAAACAGGATACCAATGTAATAGGTATTACTTATGAATTGGAATTTCCATCGGCATTTGAAAATGAAATTTTTCCATATAATGAAAAAGTAAAATGGAATAAGCATTTTTTCGGACCAATATATTTGCCCCAAAAAGGTGATAAAATTAAAATGGACGGAAGTACCATTCCAATTTATTTTCCTATTATTCAGGAAGAAGAAAAATTAAGTAACATCCAAAATGATAGTTTATTTATCAATGGTAAACATGTAAATGAATATATATTCAAAAATGATTATTATTTTGTAATGGGTGATAACAGAGATAATGCTATAGACAGTCGTTATTTAGGACCCGTTAAAAGAAAAGATATGGTGGGAATAGTATTTGCCCACTTCCATTAAACATTATTATGGAAAGTATTCCTGTTTTTTCAGTGCAGTATTTTGGAAATATTTTATTTTATGTTCTGATTAATCAATATCCAAAAGTTTATATTGAAACTTCAGAATATTATATAAAACAAACATTCAGAAACAGAACCATAATACTAACGGCTAATGGTTTAATGCCCCTTATTATACCAGTAATTCATAAGAGTAGTAAAGAGCTCATAGTCAATAAAGAAATTTCTTACAAAGAACCCTGGCAAAAAAAGCACTATACGGCTATTACTTCCGCATATAAAAATGCGCCATTTTTTGAATTTTATGCCAATGAATTATTAGAACATATAACACATTCTAAATATCCATCTTTATTTTTATTGAACCTGGAATTGATGAAAAAAATTTTTATTATTTTAAACATATCCACAGAAATTATTTTGACTACTGAATATAAAAAAAATTATACTTTAGATTATAGAAACTATTTTGATAAACATTCACATTCTTTCTTTCCGATTATAGAAAAAGAATATATACAGGTATTTTCAGACAGATTTCCATTTCAAAAAAATATCAGCATATTGGATTTGATTTTTAATTTAGGCCCGGATTCAGCAAATTATATTGCAGGAACACTTGAGTATTAAATAAAAATTATTTAAACTAACACAAAAAATATGCAGAAAGTTGCAGATATACTTTTCAATAAAGAATTATACAGTAAACCAGATATTTTAAATAAGAAAGTTAATAAACAATGGAAATCCTTTTCAGGAAAAGATTTTTATCAATATTCATTTTCATTGGCAGAATTTTTTATTCAAAGTGGATTAAAAAAGGGAGATAAAGTACTATTAATGGCTGAAAATTGTCCTGAATGGAATTTTACTGATTTTGCCTGTCAGCTTATTGGGGTAGTTACTGTCCCGGTGTTTCCGAATATTTCTGAACACGATTTAAATTACATTATTCAAGAATCCAATCCACAATATGGCCTTTTTTCAAAAGAAAAAACAATCAATAAATACCCTGTTATAAAAGAACATTTTCAAGAGAAGATCATTTCATTTTCAGAAATCAACGGTATTAAAAATATCCATCACATCATTAATCAAATTGGATTTAACGAGCAGATTGAAAATAAAATAAAAGAAATTTATCAAAGCATTTTACCTGAAGAATTGCTCACTATTTTATATACTTCCGGAACTTCAGGTCAGCCAAAAGGTGTTATGCTTTCTCATCATAATCTTGTTTCCAATATTTTAAATTGTCAACATATTGCACCATTTCAAAAACATTGGAAAGCACTGAGCTTTTTGCCGCTTAATCATGTATATGAAAGAATGGTCAATTCATTATTATTGTATAAAGGTGTAAGTATTTACTATGCTGAAGGCGTAGAGACCGTGGTGGAAAACATTAAAGAAGTAAAGCCACATTTGTTTGTATCTGTTCCGCGTTTAATAGAACGTGTTTATCAAAAAATTATTTCAACCCGAGATGAATTGAAAGGAATAAAAAAACATACATTGACATGGGCTATCAATTTGGCAGAAAAATATGAACTACAAGGGAAGAATGGCAAATGGTATGAATTGCAGAGAAAAATAGCAGATAAGATTGTTTATCAAAAATGGCGAGATGCCTTAGGAGGAAATTTGGAATGTATGATTTCAGGTGGAGCAGCTCTGAATCCTAAATTGGAAAGAATGTTTTTATGTGCAAAAATTAATTGCATGCAAGGATATGGACTTACTGAAACGTCCCCTGTTGTGGCCGTTAATGGTTTTTATGAACAAGATAAATGTATAGGTACAGTTGGACCAGTGATTCCTAATACAATGGTGAAAATAGCAGATGATGGAGAAATATTGGTAAAAGGGCCGGGAGTGATGTTAGGATATTACAATAATAAATCAGCCACTGATGAAGTAATTGACAAAGAAGGTTGGTTTCATACCGGAGATATTGGGGAAATAGTTGAAAATCGCTTTTTGAAAATTACAGACAGAAAAAAAGAAATTTTCAAAACCACTTCAGGAAAATATATTTCACCTGCATATATTGAGAGTAAGATTAAAGAACATCCACTCATAGAACATACCATGGTAATTGGCGCCAATGAAAAATTTGCCAGTGCTTTAATAACACTGAATATTCAAAATATCGCTCAAAAATTTCCGGACAAAAAAAATTCAGGAATACAAGATATATGTGGTGATGAGAAAATAAAAACAATCATATTTCAACACATTCATAATGTGAATAAACAACTAGCGCCACATGAGCAAATCAGAAATCCTCAAATTTTGAATACCACATGGAGTGTTGAAAGCGGTGAACTAACACCAAAAATGAGCTTAAAACGCAAAGTCATTATTGAAAAATATAAAGATGTGATTGAGCACATTTATCGCAGAAATAAAGAAGATTGAAACATTTACCCGTGTTAATCAAATGAAATAATGCTTATTTTTGCAACAATGAGAAAGTATTTATTTATCATAGTTTTTTCACTGTTCATTCATAAGGTTATATATTCGCAATTAACTTACGATTCATTGCTTTCTTTTCCTTATGTTCAGATACACGGGGCATTGCAGATGCCGGGCGGAGATTTAAGTAAAAGATTTGGCAGCAATGCAAGTGTAGGCGGTGCTGTTATTTATAAGTTGAAGAATAATTTTTTAATAGGAATAGATGGCAATTATCTTTTTGGGAAAAACGTAAAAGACAATGTTTTGTCTCAATTAGAAACATCTTACAGTGCAGGAAACTTTGTGATTGATAACGAAGGGTATCCTGCAGATTTGCGAGTTACAGAAAGAGGGTGGAACCTTACTATGAATATTGGAAAAATATTTTATATTGGAGGAAGAAATAAAAACAGAGGAATTCACTATCAGATAGGAGCAGGATATTTTCAACATAAAATTAATCTTTTTGATGCACAAAGAAGAGTAGCATTTGTAAAAGGTAAATGGGTAAGAGGTTATGACAGATTGAGTATAGGTACGTGCTTTTATCAATATTTAGGATATACTTATTTATCATCTAACAGGTTTGTAAATTTTACTTTTGGCATAGAAATGTATTATGCATTTACTAAAAATGTCCGCTATTATGATTATGCAACAGCATCGGTAGATAATAAACTTCGTCATGATTTACTATTTGGAGTAAAATTTGGATGGATACTTCCTGTTTATAGAAAAATTGAAGGTATATTTTTTTATGATTGATATACTCATGAACTGGTAATATTGAATATGCAATTTCTTTATACACTTTCAATTTATGGATTAATTTTGGGCATCAGATTAGCATCTTTATTTAATAAAAAAGCTCAGCAGGCAATAGAAGGAAGAAAAAACTGGAAACATAAATTAAAAGACAAATTAAATGGAAATACCCAAAAAATAATATGGTTTCATGTTTCCTCTCTTGGAGAATTTGAGCAGGCAAGACCGTTAATAGTTCAGATAAGAAAACAATTTCCTCACTACAGAATACTCATCACCTTTTTTTCACCATCAGGATACAATGCACAGAAAAATTTTGAATATGCTGATGATGTTTTTTATTTGCCTTACGACACACCACAGAATGCTATAGATTTCATGGATATTGTAAAACCAAGATTCATCTTTTTTGTGAAATATGAATTTTGGCTGAATTTTTTGAATGAAATTATCAGAAGAAAAGTACAGGGTACCATTCATTGTTTTTTAATATCCTCTATTTTTAGAAAACACCAACCCTTTTTCAAATGGTACGGAAAAATTTTTATAAATGGACTTGCTGCATTTGATAAAATTTTTGTACAGGATAAATTATCCATGAGGTTGCTTAAAAAAATCAACATTGAAAGCAATGTGATATTATCAGGAGATACAAGAATTGACCGTGTTATTGAAATTGCACATCAAACATATCAAAATCACGAAATAGAACAGTTTTGTAATAATCAAAAAGTAATTATTTGTGGAAGTACATGGTATCAAGATGAAAAAATCGTATTACCCGTCCTGAAAAATTTAAGGACAAAATATGACATAAAAATAATGATAGCCCCACATCACCCCGATGAAAAGAATGTCAGTCATTTGGAGACATTACTCAATCAATATGAATTATTACATTGTAGATACACTCAAATTCAATCAATCGGATTAAAAGAATTATCTGAAAAAAATGTGTTGATAATTGACACGATTGGTATATTAAATAAAATATACAGATATGGTTATGTTGCTTATATCGGTGGTGGTTTTACAGATGGCATTCATAACATTTTGGAACCTGCAGTTTATGGACTACCGGTTATTTTTGGGAAAAAATATCACAAATTTTATGAGGCAACTGAATTAATTAAAATGAAAGCCGCCTTTGCTATTACCAATGAAACTGAACTATCTGATGTATTAGAAAACTTATTGGGTAGTAATACAATTTATACTTCTGCACAACATGCTGTTAATGAATTTATTGACGAACATAAAGGCGGTGTAAGCAGAACAATGACAGTATTAGAAAAATATCTCAATTACTAATTGCATACAGAAGGTACTGTGCCATCGTAATTTAAAAATCTAAGATTACAGAAAGGTTTGGTAGTTGCTATAAAACTAATAAACGAATTAGCAGGGTGTTTACTTACATGTATTCTGGAGCGGGCAGCAAAAATTCCAACTGCGCCATTAGAAATATTGGAATAAATGGGTTTATCCTGAGCAACCGAAGAAGAAGGAACATTGGACTGCAAAAACACATAGTAGTCGTAATTAGCGGCATAAATAATATAATCAAATTTAATAATTCTTCTGAATAAAATATTAGGGTCGTTATCGTTATTTAAGATAGATAAGTAAAAACTGCTTAATAACTGATTAGATGTATATGTATACTTCATATCTTCATTACCGCTGAGTGTGGTAGAAAAAATGGGGGTATATTTATTATCCACATATTTTGCAACAGTGCTTCCATTCAGCATGGAATCTACATAGTGCATACGAACATACATTTCATACATAAATGCACCTGTTTCACTTTTGAAGCGAACATCTCTGTTAATGGTCAAATTGCTCAGGTCCAGGTAATAATAAGGTGGATTACTAGGATTGGGCGGTACGGGATAATATGGGGGAGCTAAGGGTTGAATAAGACCTGGCTTAACACTATCTATCATAGTAGTAGATGCAGTAAAAGTAACATTGCTTTTGGTATCTTTAATATAAAGCTCATAAGTTCCGCTTGGATATATTTTTTTATCAGTATAATAAAATCTTTGTTCATTATTAAAAGTGCCGGTAGAGGTATATAAAACAGTATCTCTTAAAAATAATTCTGTTGCAGTTAAAGACATACAAACAGGGGCATACGTTCCATTCACTTTTCTTTTTAATGAAACCTGTAACTGTCCGGCAGGAAAGTTAATAGAATCTTTTTGTTGTGCCATGTTATAGGCATTTCCTTCGCCTGCAAATACCTTGTTTATCCGAATATATTGGTACTGCTCTTGTGGATTAAGAATAGCATAAACACTCACTAATTCTTTATATGGAGCTAAAATATTGAGTTTGTTTTTACAGGAAAATATAATAATTGTAATAGGGAATAAAATAAAAAATAAAAGAGTATAAAACTTTAAACGAAGCATTTTTTGGCAATAAATATACCTTAAATAAAATAATGAATAAAAAAATACTATAAAAACTGATATAAGTCATATTAATGTGGGGTATGTATCACATATTTTTGTGCCTGAAAAATTATGGACGTCATTTACATATTATTAAGTATTAGTGTAATAATTGCAATAGCTTTTTTAGTGGCGTTTATATGGTCAGTTAAAAGAGGGCAGTATGAAGACATTGTTTCGCCTTCTATTAGAATTTTATATGACAGTGAAAATGAAAGTTCAATATCAATAAATACATCATCAGAAACACAAAAATCAAACAACTATGGAACACAACACGAACATTGAAAAATTTGAGTATGACAATGCCATTGTGCGGAATTTTTTAATTGCCACAGTCGTTTTTGGCGTTATCGGAATGTTGGTTGGATTGCTTATAGCATTTCAATTAGTATTTCCAGAACTGAATTTTGGTATTCCAATTACTACTTTTAGTCGCTTACGACCTTTACATACCAATGCAGTGATTTTTGCTTTTGTGGGTAATGGCATTTTTGCAGGAGTGTATTATTCTTTACAAAGATTACTCAAAACAAGAATGTATAGCGATACCTTAAGTAAAATACATTTTTGGGGGTGGCAACTGATTATTTTATCTGCCGCTATTACTTTACCGTTAGGTTATACTACATCTAAAGAATATGCAGAATTAGAATGGCCCATTGATATAGCAATTACTCTGATTTGGGTGGTATTTGGATGGAACATGTTTGCCACTATTTTGAAAAGACGGGTAGAGCATTTATATGTAGCTATTTGGTTTTACATCGCTACTTTTATTACTGTTGCAATGCTTCATGTGGTTAATTCTTTTGAACTTCCTGTTTCATTTTTGAAAAGTTACTCATGGTATGCAGGGGTACAAGATGCTTTAGTACAGTGGTGGTATGGTCATAATGCAGTAGCATTTTTTCTTACTACTCCTTATTTAGGATTGATGTATTATTTTGTTCCTAAAGCCGCAGAGCGACCTGTGTATTCATATAAATTGTCTATTGTACACTTTTGGGCTTTGATATTCATTTATATATGGGCAGGCCCCCACCACTTATTATATTCTGCCTTACCTGATTGGGCCCAATCTTTAGGAGCTGTGTTTTCTGTTATGCTGATTGCACCATCTTGGGGAGGTATGTTGAATGGCCTGTTAACCTTAAGAGGAGTATGGGATAAAGTAAAAGTAGAACCTATTTTGAAATTTATGGTAGTAGCACTGACAGGATATGGTATGGCTACTTTTGAAGGACCTATGTTATCTCTGAAAAATGTAAACGCTATTTCTCATTTTACTGATTGGACTATTGCTCATGCACATGTAGGCGGATTAGCATGGAATGGATTTTTAACCTTTGGGATGCTTTATTGGTTAATACCAAGAATGTGGAGAACTAATTTATATTCTAAAAAACTTGCTGATTTTCATTTTTGGATTGGGACATTAGGTGTAGTTTTTTATGCAATACCAATGTATTGGGCAGGGTTTACACAAAGTTTTATGTGGAAAGAATTTACACAAGAAGGTTTTTTGAAATATCCTAATTTTCTTGAAACAGTTACCGCATTAAAAAATCTATATTTGTTAAGAGGCATTGGTGGACTGTTGTATTTTACAGGTGTAATAGTAATGGTGTATAATCTTATTAAAACTGCACAAAATGGTAACTTTCTTGCCAATGAAAGTGCAGAGGCACCTGCCCTTATTAGATTTCATGAAGAGAAAAATGAATACTGGCATAAATGGATTGAAAAAAGACCTGTACAAATGTTAATTGTATCTTTTGTATTGGTGGCTATTGGAGGTATTATAGAAATTATTCCAACTTTTCTTGTCAAATCTAATATACCTACTATTTCATCTGTAAAACCATACACTCCGCTTGAGCTGGAAGGAAGAGACATTTATATTAGAGAAGGATGTTATGTGTGTCATTCACAAATGGTTCGTCCGTTTAGAAGTGAAACAGAACGATATGGAGAATATTCCAAAGCAGGAGAGTTTGTATACGACCATCCTTTTCAATGGGGCTCTAAAAGAACGGGTCCTGATTTAGCAAGAGAAGGTACTATGAAACTACGTAAACCCAATGCGTGGCATTATACGCATATGTTAGACCCTCGTCTTACTTCACCAAATTCCATTATGCCACCTTATCCTTGGTTACTTGAAAATACTTTAGACATTTCTAAAACACCTGATAAAATCAAAGCCATGAGAAAACTTGGTGTTCCATATCCTGAGGGTTATGAAAATCAATGTATAGATGATTTGAAAAAACAGGCACAACAAATTGTAGATGATTTAAAGAAAGATAATATCCGTACTACCCCTGATAAAGAAATAATAGCGCTTATCGCTTATATGCAAAGATTAGGAGTTGATATTAGTATGGATAAAAAACAAGCATCTAAATAACAATAAAAAATACAATTATGCTACGTTTTGTAAAACATCATTTGGAAAGTATATTAGGAATAGAAATTTATCCAATCATTTCTTTTCTGATATTTTTTCTGTTTTTTATTGCTGTCTTGATTTGGTTGGTAAAAGTGGATAGTAAATATATCAATAAATTAAAAAATTTACCATTTGAATAATTAAAAAATAAAATTATGAAAACAATGTCTCACCTACATTTTATTCTAATAATACTAGCCATAACCAGTTCAAGTGCTTTTGCACAAAATAATGTAAGCATGGTTGATGGTACGATGAATGATACGGCGTCCTATAATGCTATAGGATGGGGGTTAATTATTCTATTACTTATTCAGATTCTTGTTCTTCGCTCTCTTTCTTCAGCTATCAGGTCTGTAAGCAATTCAGATATTTTTAAGAATAACTCTAAATTTTTTCAAAATATTTTAGTCATAGGCGGGGTTTTATTTTCCTTTCATTCATTTGCTCAGGAAGCAGGTTCTTCTGAACCATTAGTATCATTTTCCGAGTTGGATATTTATATATTAATTGCTTTGAATTTTCTATTATCTTTGATTGTGATATGGATGTATTATCAGTTTCAGCAGATATTAAAGTATGCCGGAATTTTAAAGGAAGAGGAACCAAAGAGTACAATTTGGGATATTGAACATTGGTTAACCAAATCAGTACCCATTGAAAAAGAGGCAACTATTCAATTTGACCATGAATATGATGGCATTCGTGAATTAGATAATGTATTACCGCCCTGGTGGCTTTGGATGTTTTATGCCACTATTATATTTTCAGTTGTTTATTTGGTTCATTATCATCTGTCTCTTATACACATCT
>JAOABO010000027.1 GCA_026418315.1 Bacteroidia bacterium | reverse complement strand
CCTTTTGATGAAGACGCTCCATTTATACATCCTGATGGAATCACGCTTTATTTTAGTTCTAAAGGACATAACAGTATGGGAGATTATGATATTTTTGTAAGTAAGATGGATACAAAAGATTCTGTATTTAAAGAAGTAGAAAATGTAGGATACCCTATTAATACTCCTGCAGACGATATTTACTTTGTATTATCTGCAAGTGGAGAACACGGTTATTATTCCAGTGCCCGCCCTAATGGAGTTGGATTAAAAGATATTTATTTAATAGAAACCAATTTTGACAAAAAACCTGTAAGCATGTTGGTGTATGGTGCTGTTTTCAAAGATAAAAAATCAGTAAAAGATGTATTGATTACCACATATACTTTAAAAGAAGGCAAAGAATTAATTTACAGTCAAACAAAAACAAAAGAAAATGGGAAGTACTTGATTAATTTACCGGCCGGGTATAGTTTTAAGATAGAATGTAAGTTAGATAGCAATTTTTCAGAAACATTTCTCATTAGTACTGTTGACTTACAAGAATATAAAGAAAAAATGCATCTTTTTCATTTTGAAACAATGGCTAAAAAGCCCATTGAAGAAACATTACCAGTTAGCACCAACACAATCTCTAACACAACACCCACTAATACTCTTCAGTTGAATCCTGTTCAAAAAGAAACTTATGAATATAATAAAGATTTTGGGAACATAAGCACAGAAGGGCTTGTATTTCGTGTTCAAATTGCAGCATATAAGTATCCAAAAAATTATACATACTCTCATTTGAAAGGATTAGGAAAAGTAGAAACTATTCAATTAGAAGACGGGCTTACCAGATTCACTATTGGTGGAGATTTTAAAACATTAGATGAGGCGTTTCAACATACACTGAAAGTTATCAGAGCAGGCCAAAAAGACGCTTTTGTACTGGCTATTTACAAAGGGAAAAGAGTGTATCTTGCTGATTTAGTCAAAATGGGTATTTATGTAAAAAAAGACGAACAACTTGCAAGAGAAGTAATGAAAGAGTATCAGTCAGAAACCATTTCTTCCTCACCCCCTACTAAAGAAATAAATGCTGAAAAAGAAAACCATGTATTAAAATCTACAGGTTCTAATTCTTCTTCTAAAATGAATGTTTCCGGTATATCATTAAATCCGTTTCAGCAGAAAATATTCAATTATTCAGAAAAATATGGAAATGTTTCAAAAGAAAACCTGACATTTTCGGTACAAATAGGAATTGCTACAAAACCTACCAATGTTAGCAATCTACAATTAAAGAAGTTTGGAAAAATAGAAAGCTATCCGTTAGAAAATGGAAAATATATTCTTCACATTGGAAATTTTAAAACCTTGAACGAAGCACTGTCTTTGAACCAAAAAATTATCCAATCAGGTGTCAAAGACGCCTTTACAATTGCATTTTACAATGGTAAAAGATATTATATAGAACAAATTATTCAAAACAAGATTTTAGAATAAATATGCTGAGCAGAAAGAATACATATTTAAAAAAAATAGAACTTTCTGATAGAGAATTATTATTATTAGAAGGTAAAAGAAAACAATTATTAAAACAATTAGAAAAGAAGGGTATTACTAATAAAAATGTATTAAATGCAATTGGAAAAATTCCAAGACATTTATTTTTTGATTTACACAATACCGAATATGATAAAGAAAAAAATAAACTAATATCACAAGGCATATCTGTACTGTTAGATTATGTATATAGTGATAAGGCACTACCTATAGGTTTTGGACAAACCATTTCGCACCCATATACAGTAGCATTTCAAACACAGGCATTGAATATTCGGCCTCATGATAAAGTACTGGAAGTAGGAACAGGTTCAGGATATCAAACCGCTGTATTACTTGAATTAGGTGCACATGTTTATAGTGTAGAGCGAATAGAAGAATTATATTTAAGAAGCAAAGAAGTATTGAACTTTTTGGAATATGCCAACGTTCAGGTAAAACATGGTGATGGATATGAAGGGTGGCAGGAATTTGCTCCTTATGATAAAATTATTGTTACGGCAGCCGCACCTTATGTCCCTGAAAAATTGCTTTTGCAATTAAAAGAGGGTGGAAAAATGATTATTCCTGTTGAAAGTCAGAACAACACTCATGAAATGCTTTTGTTTACAAGAGATAAGAACAACACTTTTCTAAAAGAAAAATTAGGAGATTTTGAGTTCGTACCAATGTTGTATAACAAAGAATAATTTTTTTCTTTAAAAAAAAATCCCGGCTACAGCCGGGATTTTTATTTTTAAAATTAAACAAATCAAACTATTGCTTAATTATTTTACCAGAGGTCTTACCCGAATTAGTTGTAATATTGTAAAAATATACACCTACATTTTCATTAGATAAATCAACATCAACAATATGCTTTCCTGCTTCTCCTCTGATAGTCATTGTATTAATAACTTGTCCAAGAGTATTGAGAATTTCAATATGAATGTCAGAAGATTTATCTAAATTAACAACTAATTGGGTAGTATTGTTAGTTGGATTTGGATAAACACTTACATCACTTAAGTTGTTTTTACTGATAGTAGTGTTAGATTTTGAAGACAAGGGTGTAGCTGGATTTGTAAATGCAGATGGGTTAATTTGAGCTCCACTTACATAGTAATGATCAACAGTAGTAACAGAATAACCAAAAGTAGCATCTCCTGTAAAGGTAAATGGAATTTCATATGTGCCACCTCCAATATCAATAGCTTTTGGAGCCATGTAATGCCAGAAGATTCCATAATTAGCAATGGTAGGGGTTGAAACAGATGTGCCAATAACCATCATTTTATTTGTTACTGTATTGGTATAAATATCATATCCTTTCATGTATAAGTCAGGGAATACATTAAAATGATGTCCTGTAATAGTAGTATCTGTTTCTGTCCATGAATAAAAGATTTTATCACCTGTAACATTTCTAGAAATTTGTATTCTGGCATCTATACTAATTGAATTAGCATCATATTGGCTACATGTATTATCACCACCTCTTGTTCCCTCGGTAGCCATAGAGTCGACTACTATTCCGTTCCATGTATTGGTTCCATCTAATACAAAGTCAAAAATGGTAGGATGAGTAGTAGTAGACCCATAATAGAAGTTATAATTTTGTGCTCCACATCCGCCACCGCTGTTAAATGCATAGGTATAGAATAATGAATCAATATGGTCAGAATAAGCACTTACTACTGTACAAACAAGATGCAATCTACCCATAGCATCTACAGTAGCGTCAATACCTTCATCAATAGAGAAAAATGGAATAGAATAAGTGTAATTACCGGTGGCAATAGGTAATCTTTTATCAACTTCCACTAAGGTAGTAAAATCAAAAGGTGGAATCAAAGTCCAAGTAGCTCCACTATTAGTAGTTTTATAAACTATTGGTTGCATTCCTTTCATTGTTCCGGAAGTCCCCTGTCTAGCTCCAATCATCACTGCATAACCAATTGTACCACTATTATCCCAAGCCATTATTGGAAGTGAAAACAACGCGTTACCATTTTGAGGTGAGTATATTACCGGTGGTTTTAATGAATCGGCACTCCATGTAAAAGACCCAGCATTAAAGCTTCCTTTAAATATAGCCATGCCTCTTGGACTGAAAGCTAAGTTAGTAGTAGCGCCAACATTTTGCACAAGAGAACCAGCAGATCTTACAAAGCCATCATTAGTATAGGTAAAGAAATGACGAGGCATATAAACCATAGTTCCAAAGGAAGCAGTAGGATAAAATTGCATATTAGGTGATGGTAGGGCAGTATTGTTTCCACCTACCGATGCAGTATAGGGCTTGCTGGCAAACCAGCCGCCAATCCATCCGCTACCGCTGGTTACTGGTCCTGTTCCTACAAAGTGCACATTATTTACGTTAGTGTTTCCTGGAGGATTATATACTGCACCTTGAGGATAGCGAGCTAAATTTGTTCCACTTGCCCAAATACAAGTTGAATCCCAAGTTACCCCTTTGTTTAAAGACCACGAGAAAATAATTGATCCAGAGTTATTTGCTGGTGAAGTTGTATAGTAAGGGCCTTTGCGATGGCAGAAAGTTAATATATCAACATCGCTATTGTGATGTAATGGTTTTTGTTGTGAAACTAAAACACCAAAAATGTTAGTGGAGCTGCTAATACGATTAGCAGAAACAACAGCTATTTGTTGATTACCACCCTTTTTAGATGTTTTGGAATTAACTGCTACAGAATGTTTTGGAGCATTGATGGTATGAGCAGTTTGTTCATTCTCGTTAAGTTTTTTCATTTCTCTTTCAGCCATATTCACGGGGAGTGCGCCTTGAGGCCTTATTTTTCCATTTTGAGCATACAAGCCTGCACTTGCTATAAGCACAGATGCTAATAAGACATTTTTTTTCATAAATTTTAATTTTTAGGTTTGGCTGCAAATTTAAATAATTTTATTTAATGTAAGTTGTTAAAATGTAAAGTTATTTTTATTTTTTCTTGTTATTTTTTTTGAAGGGAGATAAACTGTATTGAATGGTGAAAAATAATGAAGTACTTATTAATTTTTTTAAAGAATTATTACTACGAATTTAACTTATTAATAAGTTCTTCTAATTGTTGTAGTTCTTTAATTAAAACTTCCCTTTGTTTAGATACATCTTGTTTTCCTACAATACCTGCTTTTTCTAACTCGTCAATGAGGCGGCCTGCCCGGTTAAATCCAATTTTAAGTTTTCTTTGTAGAAAAGAAATGCTCCCTTGTTGAAATTGTACCACTAAACGTGCTGCTTCTTCAAATAATTTGTCTCTTTCTGAAAGGTCAATTTCTTCTGTTGCGGTATCATCATTTTCATCAACGTATTCGGGTAATAAGAAAGCGTGTGGATAAGCTCTTTGAATACCAATATATTCAGATACTTTTTCTACTTCTGAAGTATCTACATAAGCACATTGTAAGCGTATTAAGTCGTTACCGGTGCTGAAAAGCATATCGCCGCGTCCAATTAATTGTTCTGCTCCACCAGAATCCAAAATAGTACGAGAATCAATTTTAATTGATACTCTGAATGCTATGCGGGCAGGAAAATTAGCTTTAATGACCCCTGTGATAATATTGACTGATGGCCTTTGTGTGGCTATTACCAAGTGTATTCCTACTGCTCTTGCTAATTGAGCTATTCTTGCAATTGGGCCTTCTATCTCTTTTCCGGCAGTCATAATTAAATCAGCAAATTCGTCTATTATTACAACAATATAGGGTAAGTAGTGGTGCCCTTCATGAGGGTTAAGTCGTCTTTTAATAAATTTTTGATTGTATTCTTTAATATTTCGGACTTGTGCATCTTGTAAGAGTGCGTACCGGCTGTCCATTTCAATGGTTAGAGAATTCAGTGTATGTATTACTTTTTTTGTATCTGTAATGATGGCACTTTCAGAATTAGGGATTTTTGCCAGAAAATGTCTTTCAATTTTATTAAATAAGGTAAGTTCTACTTTTTTAGGGTCTATCAAAACAAATTTTAATTCAGCAGGATGTTTTTTATACAATAAGGAAATAAGTAAAGCATTGATTCCTACGGATTTACCTTGTCCTGTAGCGCCTGCCATCAAAAGGTGGGGCATTTTGGCAAGGTCGGCAATAAATACATCATTGTTGATAGTTTTACCAAGTGCAATGGGTAGTTCAAACGATGTGTTTTGGAATTTTTCAGAAGACAGGACGTGTTTCATAGATACAATTTCGGGATTTTGATTTGGAACTTCTATTCCAATGGTTCCTTTTCCGGGCATGGGAGCAATAATTCTGATACCCAGTGCAGCTAAGCTTAATGCTATATCATCTTCTAAATTTTTTATTCTTGCAATTCTGATACCGGGTGCAGGTACTATTTCATATAAAGTAACGGTAGGCCCTATGGTAGCTTTTATTTCTTGTATTTCTATACCATAGTTTCGAAGCGTTTTAATAATTTTATCTTTGTTTTGTAATAATTCTTCCTGATTGATTTTACCTATACCAGATCCATAATCACTCAGTAAATCTAAGTGGGGATATACATAATCTGATAGTTCTGCAAGTGGGTTAAATTCGCCTTGTTCAGCAACTAATTGTTCAGCAATATTGTTTATTTTTTCTTCTTCATTGGGTATTTGTTCTTTTGTATCAGATGATTGAATAGGTTGTTCTATTATAAATTTTGGGTCATTGGTGGTGGTGGATGATATATCAGGCATATCATCTTGTGTTGATTGAATATCAAATTTTATTTCATTGGTGGGTGTTTTTTCTTCTGTAATAATAATAGTAGTATCATCTTCTTCTTCGGTTTGTTCTTCAGATATTAAATCGTTCATTTTAGTTTCTATCATCTTGTTGTTATCATTCGTGGTTTCCTGTAAGGTAGTTTTTTGATGGGTAAAAGAAAATAACCTGCTAAAGTTCAGCCACGATAGGAATTCATAATTGATAATAAAATAAGTTATTATTGATAGGATGAGGGTTAATAAAATTCCCCATTTTCCTATATAATTAGTTAATGTTGAAATCATGATATCAGCATAGTTTCCGCCTGCAAATGGATATTTTTCATTAAAGAAAAATCCTAAACCAAGTGATAGCCATATAGTCCAGAACAGGGCGTGAAAAAAAGAATTGGAAGAGATAGAGTGAAGGCGAATTTTTTCAATTCCTAAAAAAAATAGTAATATTGGAATACACATACTTCCTATACCAAAAAATCTATATATAAATATGTGAGCAAGTAAAGCACCTATTTTACCCATCCAATTTTGAATATCTGTTTCGTAACTAAATAAAACTGAAAGAGGAGCGGTTACTTTATCAAAATCTTCTTGCCAGGTATAAAAGAATGATATAAAGGATAAGGTAAGCAGTATGGAAGTAAAAATTAATATGCCGCCTGTTATAATTGAGTAAACAGGATTGGTATTGAAATTTTTCTGGGCATTCTGAAAGAAGGACTGAATAACAGAAGAATTAGATTTTTCTTTTTTCAATGCAGATTGAACGCTATCGGACTGTATATCTTCCAGACTGGTTTCTTCCAAGATGGGTGTGGGTTTAATTCTATTTTTGGTTTTAGCCATGGTTTAATTCAACAAAGCAACAAATTTACGGAGATTTAATCGGAAAAATAGTTGTTAGTTATACATAAGTTATCCAAAACAAAATGTGAATAATTTTTTATACAACAAAGAGTACTTGTACATTATTCAATTGTAATTTTTTTTACAGAATAAAAATTCTCATTATATATTTTAAGCAGGTATATCCCAGGATTTATTTGGGGAAGAAAAAATGTGTTTTTGCCGTCTTTTAAATCTACATTGCTTTGATAAATAACTTTACCGGTCATATCCTGAATGTTTATATTTGTATTATTCAAATTACAAGACGTTTGAATGGTAATAGAATTTTTAGCAGGATTAGGATAAATGGTTGTTTGTGCTAAATTATAGTTCAAAATATTAGTCAGTAACCCGCTTCTTGGTCCTTGTAATGTTGTTATCATCCAGCTCACTTGCCCTTGTGTAAACATATTCATACAACTTTCAGAAGAATAATCCATATAATTTTCTACCAAATCAGGCGCATCTGTTGTTGTCCAGCCAAGGTTGGTATCTACACAGGTATTTTTGCTGGTGTTACAATCAAAGTTAGATTGATTGTTGGCATTTGGGGTATCCTGAATACCATCATTGCCTGTGCAGTTGTTGTTTCCAAATGTAGCACCATCTCCCCAAATGTGCCTTAATCCTAAGTAATGGCCTATTTCATGAGTGGGTGTTCTGCCTTTAATAGTTATTGTCTGACTTCCGATAGTAATAATATTAGGGTTGTTTCTTCCAAAGCACCTGTAATCAATTACTACACCATCTTCCCCGGGATGAGGAGCACCACTGTTAGATGGCCAGTTAGAAAGATTGTTGGGAGGAAACGCATAACCTAATATTTGACCTAGTGTATACATTCCAACGGTAAGAGGTTGTATTTTACATACCCATATATTCAAGTAATGAGTAGGGTCAATAGCAGATGAACCACCTAAAGAATCGAATTTCATACCATTTGGGGTAGTGCCGCTGGTGAGAGAAATTTTAAATAATGAATCCGTATGTTTACGAATAATCTGATACAAGTTGAAATGAATACCGGCATTTCCTGCAATAGGTTTGAATAAAGGACGAAGGTTTCCTGTGTCGGCATTCAGACGATTGTAATCTTCGTTTAAAACCTGTATCTGATTTAAAATAATTGAATCAGCCAGATTTTCACTGCTGTCTTTCCATACCACGTGTACAACAACATTGATGCTGTAAGTAGCATTATTTACTTTGAAGTGTTTGTTTTGTTCTGCCTGAATAGAAATTTGTTCTAATGTTTTTTCATAGCTTTTTTCAAAACCCGGATATTGTTTGTTCAAATAGGCCTTATACAAAGAGTCACCGCATATTATTTTGATGCTCTGAGCATACAATAAACAAAAAGAAAGAATATAAATTTGAACAAACAGAAGTGTTGTTTTTTTTGTCATAAAAATTAATTTATGTGCAAAATTATGGAAACAATGAAGTAACAGACCTACCGTTTGTAAAAATTCATTTCATCAATGTAATTCCATACTTTAGGATGCAAAAAATAACGTATGTCTTTTTTTTGTTTAATAGCGTTACGAATAAAAGTAGAGGATATCTCAATATATGGGGCTTGAGTAAAATGTATATTGGGATGATTATCAAACTGTGATGGTTCGGCACTTGGACGAGGATATACATACAAAGAATAATGCTCTAAAATTACTTCATAATTCTTCCATTTATGAAAGTTTGAAAGATTGTCTTGACCTAAAATTAAACTAAACCGATGATGGGGATATTTTTCTTTCAGATGGACTAATGTATGGATAGTATAAGATGGCTGGGGCAAATGAAATTCAATATCTGATGCTTTGAACTTGGGATAATCTTCAATAGCCAGATTGACCATGTATAAACGATGATGTTGTGCAAGTAATGTTTTTTTTTCTTTTAAGGGATTTTGTGGTGAAACCACCCACCACACCTCATCGTTATCTGTAAATTCTGCAAAATAATTGGCAATAGCTAAGTGTCCGATATGTATAGGATTAAAAGAACCAAAAAACAAGGCGATTTTTTTGTTTTTTTTATAAGGCATTAATTAACTTTATCAAATGCTTGTTCCAAATCTTTTATCAAATCATTAATGTCTTCAATTCCCACACTCAATCTTAGTAAGTTATCTGTAACGCCGGCTTTTTCTCTTTCTTCTTTTGGTATAGAAGCATGGGTCATGGTGGCAGGGTGGTTGATGAGCGATTCTACACCACCTAATGATTCAGCTAATGAAAATACTTTGAATGAAGAAGCAAAGGCAAAAGTTTTTTCTAAAGATGCATTCTTTAATGTAAACGAAACCATGCCACCAAAATCTTTCATTTGTTTTTTGGCAATGGAATGATTAGGATGAGTAGGCAGTCCAGGCCAGTATACTTTTTCTACTTTTGGATGTTGAGATAAAAATTCAGCAATTTTTTTTCCATTGTAACAATGTCTTTCCATTCGTAAATGAAGGGTTTTAATGCCACGAAGCACTAAAAATGAATCCATGGGACCAGGGGTGGCACCACAACTGTTGTGAATGAAAGCTAATCGTTCATAAAGAATATCATCATTCATTACCAATGCCCCCATGACCACATCGCTGTGCCCACCAAGGTATTTGGTAACAGAGTGCATTACTATATCAGCACCCAGATTAAGCGGGTTTTGAAGATAGGGTGAAGCAAATGTGTTATCTACTGCAAGCAGTAAATGGTGTTTTTTGGCTATTTGACTGCACTCTGTTATGTCAATGATTTGCATGGTGGGATTGGTAGGCGTTTCAATCCAAATCAGTTTTGTGTTTTTGTTGATATATTGTTCTATATTAGAAGAATTGGACAAGTCAATAAAATGAAATTTAATTCCAAGTGGTTCAAATATTTTGGTGAACATTCGGTAAGTGCCACCATAAAGGTCGTTTCCGGTGATAACTTCGTCTCCGTTTTTGAGTAATTTGATAACGGCATCAATGGCTCCCATTCCGCTGCTAAAGCATAGACAATATTTGCCGTTTTCTAAAGCTGCGATGTTTTTTTGAAGAGCATCGCGGGTGGGATTTTTGCCGCGGGCATAAGCATAACCTTTATGCTTGCCGGGGTATTCCTGAACATAGGTAGATGTTTGATAAACAGGTGTCATAATAGCACCTGTAGTAGGGTCGGGCTCTACGCCTGCGTGAATGGCTTTGGTAGCAAAGCCCCATTCTGTATGGTAGTTCATGGTTGAGTTGAATTTTAATTTACTTTGTGTACGCCTTTACGTATTGGTATTTTTCGTAAGTTTTTCTTTTATTTTCCTGGTCTTTTCTTTTGATGTTGCATGGTGGTCCTTGTACTTTGCTAACTATTTGAAACTTTAATTTTGATACACTACCTCCTTTTAATTCTACTGCCTTTAATATTTTATCTTTCAATCTTTCTCCACGAAGTTTTGCAAGAACGGGGTTAGTCATTAAGGTGGGCACTTTAGAGGCAGAAGATTCAATATAGATAGTTACACTTTTTGATTTGGATTTTTGAACAATGTGGTCGATAAAATTAATCCATGTTTTTTCTGTGGTATCAATAGCGTATTTGAGATAAGTGAAGTAAAATTGGTATTTAGAAGAAGGTAATTTCTCTGAAAGAGCATTATTTGTGTTAGATTTATCAGGGGATTGGTTTTGATTGATAGGAGCATTAACTACTTGAGCAGTTTCTTCAATCATGAGTGTTTTATTCAATATTTTTTGTTTTATTTTTTTCAGATTTAGGGTAATGATGTTGGATTGGGCACCGTTATCTGTATAAGCTACTATATCATATATTTTGTCTTTTTCAGCATTGATAGATATTTTTCCGTTTTCATCGGTAGTATATTCTTCTTTATTCCCGTCTTTGTCTGATAATACTACTTTGGCATGAGCAAATGGTTTTTTTAGTTTTTTATTGAATACTGAAACAGCAATTTTTACTTCATTAGATGAAGAAGTTGGCTTGGGCTGTAAATAAATCACTTTTGATACTGTTTTTGCATTAATTTCTTTACCGGTTTGTACTTCTTCGGTTTTTGTATAGCCGTTGGAATTGACTGTAATGGTATATTTACTTTCGGGCAAGAGTGATACATCCTTTATTTGACCATTATCTTTTTCAGAGATATTGATGTTTTTTGAATTTCCTTTGTTATCTGTTATTGTTACTACGGCATTTTTAATTGGTTTTTTGCTTTTTGGGTTATCCAGCAAGGTAATATTGGCTTTGTATTCTTTTTTCTTTACAACAATTTTTCCAAGTATTTTTATTGGCTCTAATTCCAATGCTTTTTGAATTTCTTTATAGATAGCGTCTTTTTCGGCATAAATTTCGTCTTCATAGAATTTTTCACCATTGGCTTCATAAGTGATGTTATATTCTTTTCCTGGTTTTAAAATAAACACAAAATTCCCATTTTTTTGAGGTCTATACACACCAACAATTTCACCTGTTTCTTTGTCTGTAACAGTAATAGAGATGTCATCGGGTAATGATTCTCCTGCGGCAGGAATAAATTGTCCTTTATATAATACCACATTTTTTTCAGTAGATTCAGGGATAGTAATCATGTAAATGTCTTTGTCTCCATAACCTCCTTCTTTGAGAGAAGAATAGTATGCTCTTTTTCCATCGGGAGATGTTACATAAAACACATCATCATCGGGTGTATTGATGGGATATCCTATATTAAATGGTTCTGAAAATTTGCCTTCTTCGTCCATAATGGAAAAGAAAATATCGAAGCCACCTATACCTTGATGCCCTTTTGATGCAAAAAATAATGTTTTTCCGTCGGGATGGATAAATACTCCGTCTTCATCATAAGGAGTATTGATGGTGGGGCCCAGATTAAGTGCTTTGCTCCATTGGCCATTAGGCAACTTTACTACTCTGTAAATATCTCTTCCGCCAAAGCCACCTGGTCTATCAGATACAAAGTAAAGTGTTTGCCCATCATTAGACAAACACGCATGTGTTTCCCAATACTCTGTGTTGATGTCTGAGCCAAACTTTTGAAGGGACGACCATTCTCTGCCGTTCCATTGTGTAAAGTAAATTTCTCCATTGCCGTTGTCGTCTCTATAAACAATGAGTGTTTGTCCATCTGGTGTAAGATTGATGGATGCTTCGTGTCCGCAGGTATTGACGTTTTCGCTTAAAGGTTGTGGTTTACTCCATTGTCCATTATCGTCTTTATATGAAACAACAAGGTCTTCAAAGTATTGACCGTCGGGTGTTTTTTCACTGCAGAGTGGATTAGGGCGTCGGGTAGTAAAAATGAGCATTCGTTCATCTGCCGTCAGAACAGGGCTAAAATCGGGGTATGGACTGTTGATGCTATCTCCAAGGTTGATGAGTTTTACATTGATGGGATTGGCAACCATTTTTTTGGCGAAATTACTTTGGGTTTTATAGTAATTAACTTCACTTTGCCATTCTTTGGCGGCAGATTTACCTATAATGCTTAAGAATTTATCATAATTCTGAATGGCTTCGTCAAATTTATAATTGATGTGCAAAGCATGTCCGTAATAAAGGTAGGCATGTGGGGGGGCAGATTTTTCGGAATAATCATTAGGGGAATATTTTTTACTTACTTTTTGAACAGCTTTTGAGAGGTAATATTCGGCTTTGGATTTTTCAAGTGCAGAATGAAGGTAGCATTCACCAATTAAAAAATTGATATTGGCATTAGTAGAATCTATTTCATACGCTTTTTTTAGATTTTGTAATGCAAGGGGATAATTTTCTTCTAAAACCAAATAACTTCCTTCAGTAAAATAATCTTTATAGGATTTTTTTTCATCTGATTGTGAAAATAAGTTGAAATAAGCAATTGATATAAAAAAACTAACTAAAAATTTTTTTTTCATTCTTAAAATTTTTTGCAAGTATAAGTAATTTTTTTATGACAAAAGGAGATGATTAATATAAATTTTTTCCTTCTTCTTTAAATTCTTTAATAATATAGTACGATACGGAAACCAAGCCAGCAATGAAGATTATGGCGGCAACAAATTTATATTCTTCTTTGTCATAGAACTCCATTAACATCCAAAGAGCATTGGCAAGTATCCAAAACAATGTTGCAAGATGGACAAAGAATTCTGATTCATAAAAGGATTTTATACAAAACCATACTGCAAAGCCAATCGTGGGCAGAATCATGGCTATACCAAGCGGTTTCCAAATCATAACCCAACTTAAATCTTTAATTAGCCAAAAAAGAATGTGAATATTTTCATAAAACCTTAATTTACTCATTGTTCAAAATTTTTAAGTGTTGATAAACAAGGTGAATGGGTAAGCCCATCACATTAAAATAACTTCCTTCTATTTTATGAATGGCAATGGCTCCTATCCATTCCTGAACGCCATAAGCTCCTGCTTTATCTAGTGGAAGGTATTTTTCGGTATAGTAGTTTATTTCTTTATCGGTAAGATTTTTGAAATACACTTTTGACTCGTCAGAAAAAATAAAAGTATGATAACTAGTTTTAATACAAACGCCGGTATATACTGAATGTACTTTTCCTGAAAGCAAACGAAGCATTTCTTTTGCTTCTTCTATATTTTGTGGCTTATTGAGTACTTTATTATCTATCCATACAATGGTATCTGCTGTAATCAAAAGGTCATTATTTTTAATTGAATAAAGAAGAGATTTTTTTTCAGCCAGGTATTCTGCAATTTCTTCTTTAATTAAATGAATTGGATAATCTTCGTGGGCGTTCAAATGAACAGTTGTAAAAGGAATATCCAGCATTTTCAATAACTCTTTTCTTCTTGGAGATTGAGAACCAAGTATAATATTATATTTTAAGTTCAGCATAAAATCAAAAGATTAAGTAAAAAATGATTCCAAATAGCATGATTAATTTTAATATAATGGACAAAATATGAAATTGTTTGGCTTCTTTGAAGATGATAACTAAAAACATGGACATAACACTTGGAAATATTAAAAATACTGTGTTATACAAAGATGCATGGATATTTTCTTTGATAATATAATATACAAGAAAGGGCATTAAAAAAATAATGAGTAACAACAACAAGAAGAACACGATAATTTTGGATGCTAAAAAGCCCCACACCACAGGAATGGTTTTTCTATTTCCGCTCTTATCGCCTTTTATATCTTCAATGTCTTTTACTAATTCTCTGATAAGTGTAGTAAAAAAAGCAAACGCACTTAATGAAATAAGAGCATTTGCTGTAACAATTGAAATATCAGGATATAAAAATTTTGAATAAATATAAGGAAGTAGAGGTAAAAGTCCTGATAATACGGCAATGGTTATGTTACCTAAAATAAATATCCTTTTCAGGATATTGGAATAAAACAAAAGTAAAAGTATAGAAATGAGTTGAATAAGTGAAAGTGACATGTGGCCTATTTTAATAGATAAGTAGAAACCACCTGCATAACCTATTATTGAAAAAAATAAATGCCACAATATGGCAGCTTTTCTATGAATTTGTTTTTCTAAAACCACTTCATCCGGCTTATTAATTTTATCAATTTTCAAATCAAAATAATCATTGATAACATATCCGCCGGCTGCAATGCTTATAGTACTAAAAATAAGTATAATTAAATAATTCAAAGGCAGTGAATAAGATTCTTTATTTTGAATATACTGATTGGATACCAATAACACTAATGCAATTAAAAATAAATTTTCAATGCGAATAAGCTTAGCAAAGGAATATAACAGCAGGTATTTATCTTTTAATTTCATGAGAGATGGCATTCTGAATATAATCGGTTAAGCACAAATATAATTGTTTGATAAGATCATTATCATTTAAATATTCAAGATGTTTTTTAATTGTGATTGTATCGTGTCGGATAGCGGGACCTGTTTGCAGCAGAGCAGGATTGGTATGATGGTTTCTTTGAAGTGTATGTATAGCAAAATTCAATAGGTCAGAATACAGGTGTTTGTTTGAGTGTGTTTGGCTTAATTTATACATAGCATGGGCTATTGCATTGATAAAATTATTGGCAAACACTGCTAATAAATGAAGACGCAATTTTTCCTGTTCAGTAATAATAGAGATAGATTTTGAATGAAGTAAATGAGTTATTGTTTTGATTTTTCTTTGAGTGTATGCGTGATTGGCTACAATAAATACAGGTATGTTTTTCCAGTTGATTTTTTTTTCCTGAAAAGAAAAAGAATAAAGGGGATAAAGAACACCATGATACTTGAAGTGGCTTAATAATGCAAGCGGTTGTGCTCCCGAGGTATGCAGTATTACAGATTTTTCAGAAACAAGAGGTTGAAGTTTACTAACTAATGTTTTTATTACATCATCTTTCACGCATAATACATAATAATCTGAGTGAGGTGGTATATTCTGAAAGTTGGTTTTGACAGGAATTTTTTCTTTTTGTAACAAAGAGGTTATTTTATTTTTTTGGTGATTTACAACGATTACATCTGCATTATTGCAATACCACTGTTTGGCTAAATGGTAGCCCAAATTACCCGCACCTATAATGGTGATGCTTATTTTTTTATTTTTTGCCATAAATAAAGCAATAGCCCAATACTCATTACCAAACAACCTAGCCACAATACATTTATCATTGGAAACACAGCGGCTTCCATCACAATAAAATCTTTGCCTGCATTTGTTTCAATCACTGTTATTTCAATTTCTTCTGTATCGGGGTGCAATTTCCATATACTAAAACTCATTCCTAACTTATCATCTTTTGCTGCGATTGGAACGGCTGTTTTGTTTTTGATAAAATATTTGGGATACAAGTAATGAAAATCTCCATTGGCTTTTATGATTTTCAAACGAATAGTAATTTCTAATTCATCAGGATTTTTAGAAAACTCTTCATAAGATTTGTTGGCAAACAAAGAATCTAAAACAACAAATGCTTTATTAGTAAATATAGTATCGTGCAAATGTCCTTTGTAATTTACAGGTTCGACTTGTGCTGCAGTATTTTTGTCATTTGATAAATCGGCATAAGTAATGTGTGAATAAATATCATAAAATAAAAAATGCTTGGTATCGGGGTCTGCTGCCTTGCCCATAATAGGAT
>JAOABO010000026.1:9552-16460 GCA_026418315.1 Bacteroidia bacterium | reverse complement strand
GCAATTTTAATCCATAATGGTTTTTCTTTTTCGTGTTGTAAAATGTATTCTCGGATTGGCCAATTTTCGGGAGAGTGAAAATTTTCATCTTTTTCAAGTAATTCTATGGCCGATTCCCTGGCGGCTTTTAATATATGATAATCTGTTGATATATCGGCTATTTTGAAATTAATCATTCCGCTTTGTCTTGTCCCTGCCAATTCTCCGGGTCCTCTTAATTTTAAATCTACTTCACTTATTTCAAATCCATTGTTGGTTTTAACCATAGTGTCTATCCTTACTTTGGCATCTTCACTTAAATTATTGGTCAATAAAATACAATATGATTTTTCGCTGCCTCTGCCCACTCTGCCTCTTAATTGATGTAATTGGGATAATCCAAATCGGTTAGCATTTTCTATTACCATCATACTGGCGTTGGGCACATCTACGCCTACTTCAATGACAGTAGTAGCCACCATAATATGTGCTTTCCCTTCGTAAAATAATTGCATGGACTTTTCTTTTTCTTCTGCAGTCATTTTGCCGTGAACTTTTACTAAAGTATAATTTGAAAAAAATTTTTTCAGTTCTTCATAACCTTGTTCAAGGTTTTCCAGGTCCATTTTTTCACTTTCCTGTATTAGTGGAAAAACAAAATAGGCCTGCCTTCCTTTATCAATTTCTTCTTTTACAAATTGAAGTACATCTATTCTTTTGCTGTAATATCTATGGGCAGTAATAACTGGTTTTCTATTTGGAGGGAGTTCGTCTAATACCGACACATCTAAATCTCCATAAATGGTCATGGCTAAAGTTCTTGGAATGGGTGTAGCAGTCATTACTAATACATGAGGTGGAATATCGCCTTTGGTTTGAATTTTTGCCCTTTGTGCTACTCCAAAACGGTGTTGTTCATCAATGATGGTAAGCCCGAGTTTTTTGAATTGTACAGTATCTTCAATAAGAGCATGAGTACCAATAAGAAAGTGTAAGTCACCGGACAGGAGTTGTTCATTTATGATTTGTCGCTCTTTTTGAGTAGTTGAGCCGGTTAGTAATTTTACATTTATAGGAATTTCTTTTAGTAATTTTGAAATGTTGGAAAAATGTTGTTGAGCCAATATTTCCGTAGGAGCCATCAATGCTACCTGATAACCATTATCTATAGCAAATAATGCTGAAAATACAGCTACAATTGTTTTTCCGCTACCCACATCACCTTGTAATAGTCGGTTCATTTGTTTGCCTGTTTTGGTATCATTTCGGATTTCCTTAATAACTCTCTTTTGGGCATTGGTGAGCTCAAAGGGAAGGTGTTGATGATAAAAAGTATTGAATAAATTTCCTACATTCTCAAAAACAAATCCTTTATTTAATTTCATTTTTTTGTGCTGACGAACAATATCTAATTGCGCAAAAAACAACTCTTCAAATTTCAGACGCTCTTTGGCTTTATTGATTTGTTCTTGATTTTCAGGTAAGTGAATCCACTTATAAGCTATTTCCCGGCTAATCAGATGATTTTTTTCTATTATATCTTTTGATAAATTTTCAGGAATAGATAATTGCGGATAGACATCATAAATATTAAAAATCCATTTTCTGATAGATTCGCTATTAATTTTCCATCTTGAATTTTTTAATCTTTCGGTAGTATTATATACTGCACACCATCCCGTTTTGAATTTCAAAATTTCATCAGTTACTTCTTCAATTTCAGGATGCTGAATGTTGTAAGTGTTTCGGAACTGATTCACTTTTCCATAAGCAATATAAGTTTTTCCTGGTTTCAAAAACTTTGACAACCATTTGATGCCATTAAAAAAAACCAAATCTATTTCGCCGGTTGCATCTTTTAATGTGGCTATTAAAACATCTTTATTACCAAACTTATCAATTTGAATTTTAGTAATATATCCTTTTATCTGAGCATAATCAATTGTAAAATTGATAGAATGAATGGAATGAAGCACGGAACGGTCTTCGTATCTGAAAGGGAAATAGTTCAGTAAATCAAATACGGTAAAAACTTGCAGTTCTTCTTTGATAATTTTTGCCTTCTCTGGTCCGATACCTTTTACATAAGCAATATCCTGATATAAAATATCCTTATACTTCATGAAAAATGACCTTTATGATGCCGCTAAATTTGGAAAAAAAATAGTGGTTTAAAAAATATCGTGCTATTAAATTTTTTCTTAAAGTTTATTTTTCTAAAAATTTAAATGTAATTTTGCAGAAAAAAATTGACAGAAAAAGTAGTTGTATTAGATACTGCCAATCCCGTTGAAATATACGGTGTAAATGATGAAAAAATTGAAATTGTAAGAAAATACTTTCCCGCTCTTAAAATAGTGGTAAGAGGAAATGAAATAAAAATTAGAGGAGAACAACAGGACATTCAGTTGTTTGAAAAAAAGTGGAAGCAGCTATTAAATTATTACGATAATTTTGGGATATTAACCTTATCGGTGATTGAAAATCTGCTTCGTGAATCTTCTGAAAATATGAAATTAAGAGAGGAAGTGGAAGTTAATCAAAATATTATTTTGTATGGCAATAACGGAATAGTCATAAAAGCCCGTACGCCCAATCAAAAAAAATTAGTAGCTGCCGTAGAAAAACACGATGTGGTATTTGCAATAGGACCTGCCGGCTCGGGTAAAACATATACTGCAGTTGCTCTTGCTGTTCGGGCTTTAAAGAATAAACAAGTAAAAAGAATTATTCTTACTCGTCCTGCCGTAGAAGCAGGAGAAAATCTTGGTTTTTTACCAGGAGATTTGAAGGAAAAATTAGATCCCTACATGCAGCCCATATATGATGCCTTGGCAGATATGATTCCTGCTGATAAATTGCAATTATATCTTGACAATCGCACTATTCAAATAGCCCCACTGGCATTTATGAGAGGAAGAACTCTTGATAACGCTTTTGTTATATTGGACGAAGCGCAAAATACAACCCAAAGTCAGATGAAAATGTTTTTGACCAGAATGGGTAATAATGCAAAATTTGTTATTACGGGTGATGTTACTCAAATTGATTTACCCTCTAAACAACCATCCGGTCTTTTACAATCCATTCAAATACTCAAAGAAGTGGAAGGAATAAGTATTTTGTATTTGAATGAGGCAGATATAGTCAGACATCCTTTGGTTAAAGAGATTATTCAAAAATATAAATCAATTGAAAAATGAAATCAAATATTCTCGCTGCTTTTCAGGCATCTGTTGAAACAAAACAAAAAATTATTCAGAATGAGCAGCTTATACAAAAGATAGAACTATTAACGCAGAAAATTATTGAGTGCTATAAAAAACAAGGAAAGGTATTATGGTGTGGAAATGGTGGTAGTGCAGCCGATGCACAACATTTGGCCGCAGAATTGAGCGGAAGGTATTACTACGATCGTCCACCATTATACTCCGAAGCGTTGCATGTCAATACCAGTTATATTACTGCTGTAGCCAATGATTATAGTTATGATGAGATTTTTTCCCGACTTGTAAAAGCAATGGTTCAACCACAAGATATTTTGATTGGACTTTCTACCAGTGGAAACTCAAAAAATGTAATTAATGCCATCATTGAGGCAAAAAAGAGAGGAGCATATACAGTAGGATTTACAGGCGAAAGCGGAGGATTAATGAAAGAATATGTGGATTTACTAATCAATGTTCCAAGTAAAGATACGCCCCGTATTCAGGAATCGCATATGATGATAGGTCATACCATTTGTCAGCTAGTGGAAGAATACCTTTTTCCAAAACAATAAATTCAATGAATGTTCCTGCATTAATACTGGCGGGCGGATTAGGTACTCGGTTAAGACATTTGATTCCTGACTTACCTAAACCCATGGCAAATGTGGCTGGTTCTCCCTTTTTGTATTATATATTAAAACATCTGCAAATTCAGGGAATTAAGGATATTTATATATCTGTCGGATACAAATCTGAAAAAATTCAAGAGTATTTTGGAAATTATTTTCATTCATCTTTTTTGCATTATATTAAAGAAGAAGAGCCACTTGGCACAGGAGGCGCCATATCTTATGCTATTCAACAAATAAATGCCGATAATATATTAATCATTAATGGAGACACTTTTTTGAATTTTGATTTGAATCAATTCATACAAGCCCACCAAAATGAAAATCTTACTTTATTACTTAAATATGTACAGCAATCCAATCGCTATGGCTTTGTTGATTTTGAAAACCAATACGTTCAAGGATTCTCTGAAAAGTCGGAAGAGATAAGAAACGGATGGATAAATGCCGGGGTGTATTTAATGAATAAAAAATTTTTTTTATCAACCGCACCTCAACAAAAAGTATTTTCATTTGAAAAAGATTATTTAGAAAAAATATATACACGGTATCCCATTAAAGTATTTACAATCAACAAATATTTTATAGACATAGGCGTGCCCGAAGATTATGAACGTGCTCAAAAGGACTTTTCTGAACTAAAGTATTTAGACATTAATAGCGAGTGGACCTTGTTTTTAGACAGAGATGGTGTTATTAATCAAAAACTTGATAAGGATTATGTCAAAACAATTGAAGAATTTCATTTCATGGAAAATGTTATTCCTGCCTTGAAAGTTTTAAGAAAAAAATTCGGACGAATAATCGTTGTTACTAATCAGCAGGGAATTGGAAAAAAAATTATGACCGAAAGAGATTTGGATACAATACATCAGTATTTATTGTCGGAATTAAAAAAAGAAAATATTGAGATAGATAAAATTTATTTTGCACCGCAATTAGAACAGGAAAATTCCATTATGCGCAAGCCCCACATTGGAATGGCTTTAAAGGCCAAAGAAGATTTTCCTGAAATACAATTTCATCAATCTATTATGGTAGGTGATAGTTTGTCCGATATTCAGTTTGCTCATAATGCAGGCATGTATTCCGTTTATTTATCATCTGCACCTGAAAAGTACTTCAACTATGATTTTACTTTTCGTAGTTTATTTGATTTTTCCAAATGTTTTGCCGAATGATGAAAGTCAGCATTATTACTCCTACCTTTAATAACCAGGATACTATTCAGTATTGTTTATCATCCTTGTACCAACAGACATATCCCAATATAGAGCATATCATTGTGGATAATTGTTCAACGGACAACACTTTAAATATAATAGAACAAAATTTTTATCAAAATAGAACCATCCTATCAGAAAAAGATAATGGCTTATATGATGCCATCAACAAAGGTATTCATATTGCAAAAGGTGATGTAATTGGCATTTTGCATGCAGATGATTTTTATACACACACAGAGGTTATTCAACGTGTGGTAGATTGTTTTTATCAGGAATTGCAGGGCGTATATGCCAATTTATGCTATGTTGATAGATTCAATGAAAAAAAAATAATTCGGAAATGGAAAGCAGGGAATTATAGATTGTCGTCTTTTTTGTATGGCTGGATGCCTCCGCATCCTACATGTTTTGTTACAAAAAAGGTATATGATAGGTATGGTGTATATCGTTTAGACCTTGGAACAGCTGCCGATTATGAGTGGATATTACGAGTGATATACAAATACCGGGTGCCTTTTATATACCTTGATGATTTTATTGTATCTATGCGTGTTGGTGGTTTGAGTAACCAATCTATAAAAAACAGATGGCGGGCTAATATCAATGATCGTAAGGCATGGGAGGTTAATCGTCTAAAACCATATTGGTTTACAATGATTCTTAAACCATTAAGAAAAATATTTCAGTTTGTAGTGTAAACATTAAAAATATTATTTATTTAAATTTACCCAAATTATGAATAATATTCTTTCAGAACACAAGATAGGTTTATGTAAAATATTTATTGTTAAGGGTGACATAACTAAAATGAAAGTAGATGCTATTGTCAATGCTGCCAACAAAACCTTATTAGGAGGTGGCGGCGTGGATGGGGCTATTCATCGTGCAGCAGGAAAGGAACTGCTGGAAGAATGTAAAACACTTGGTGGCTGTGAAACCGGTGATGTAAAACTTACCAAAGGATATAAATTACCTGCTCAATATATCCTACATGCAGTTGGTCCCGTGTGGAGAGGTGGAACGTATAACGAAGATGAATTGCTGGCTTCCTGCTACAGAAAGTCAATGGAAATAGCAATAGAGAAGCAATTGAAATCTATTGCATTTCCCAATATTAGTACGGGCGTATATGGCTTTCCAAAAGACAGAGCAGCCAAAGTGGTTTACAATACTCTGAAGGCAATATGCAATACTATTCCTTATCCTATTGAAATTTATTTAGTAATATGGGATGATGATAACATAAAAGAATACCTAAATATTTTTGAATGAAGCTGCTTATACTATATGAAGAATTAGCACCCTATTTTTTAGTTAATATTGAAAAATTTGCACAAACATATCAAGTACCTGTTTTAATTGTATGTAAATCAACTAATCCGGTTGCTCCTTTTCAGTTTGAATTTAATTCAGAGTATATTGAAGTGGTTTATCGTGAAAAGTATTCTTTTAAAGATTTGTATCAATATATAAAAAAATTTCAACCCACTGTGCTTATGCAATCGGGCTGGATATTCAAACCATATTTTGAAATTGCTCGTCAATTAAAATTACCCAATAACATTTTATTATTTGACAATCAGTGGCACAATACTATACGACAGATGGCAGGTAGTTTGTATTTCAGGATGAGATATAAGCGACTCTTTCAGAAGGCATTTGTTCCCGGCAACAATCAAAAAGAATTTGCAAAAAAATTAGGTTTTAATGATGGTAACATTGAAACAGGTTTTTATTGCTGCGATACAGAAACTTTTGAAAAAATATATTTTCAAAAAAAGATGAATAGAAAGAGAAACTATACCTTTTTGTTTGCAGGAAGATATGCACCTGAAAAAAATGTTCAGACGCTATGGAATGTGTCT
>JAOABO010000026.1:0-9457 GCA_026418315.1 Bacteroidia bacterium | reverse complement strand
GAAGTTATGAATTATCAACACAAGTAACAACTCAAAATTGGATAAAAAAAATTTATCATCTTTGCAAAATATGAAAACCAATATTTTAATAACAGGAGGTGCAGGAAACATAGGTAGTTCATTAGCCCGAAAACTATCTGAAAATCCAAGTTATCATATTGTTATTGCAGATAACTTGAGTACAGGAAGTATGAGCAAAGTACCTGTTTCTGCACATCATAATGTCCATTTTATTAAAGCAGATTGCAATAACTATCAGGATATTGCAAATGTTTTTTATCAATATCATTTTGATTATGTGTTTCATTTTGCAGCAGTGGTAGGCGTAAAACGAACTCAGGAAAATCCCTTGAAAGTATTGAATGATATAAAGGGTATAGAATACGTTTTACAATTATCCAAAGCCAGTAATGTAAAGAAATTCTTTTATGCTTCATCATCAGAAGTGTATGGAGAACCTGTTGAAATTCCACAAAAAGAATATAGCACTCCCCTCAATTCCCGTATTCCTTATGCGGTGGTAAAAAATGTAGGAGAATGTTATTGCCGATCATTTTATCAGGAATATCAACTTCCATACACTATTTTCAGGTTTTTCAACACTTATGGACCCTATCAAACCACTGATTTTGTAATACCTAAATTTTTAGTGGCGGCATTAAAAAATGAACCCATTACCATTTATGGAGATGGTTCCCAATCCCGAACATTTACCTATATTGATGATAATACGGATACTATTATCAAAATTATGGAAAATGAGTTGTTAAACAATGATATTATCAATGTGGGCAATGATGAAATGATAACCATTTTAGATTTGGCAAAAAAAATTATTCAGATTACTCATTCCAAATCAGAAATTATTTTTCTTCCTCCATTAAAAGAAGGAGATATGACAAGAAGAATGCCCGACAATACAAAAATGCGAAAAATATTGAACCGCCCATTAATTTCATTGGAGGAAGGCATTAAAAAGTTACTAAACAATCAGGAATTTTTGAGGTTGAACTCTATTGAACATTTATGTGCGGAATAGCGGGCGTTTTTACTCCAATAAAACATGTTCAACATGCTCATTTGGTAGAAGTTATTCTGCGTGATTTGCAGCATAGAGGTCCTGATTTTTCTGCTATTCAAAAAATAGATGATTTTTGTTCTTTAGCACATGCCCGGCTAAAAATTATTGACTTGACAGATAATGCTAATCAACCCATGTATTGTTATCGAAAAAGATATACTATAGTTTTTAATGGAGAGATATATAATTTCAAGCAATTAAAATTGGAATTACAACGAGTAGAGTATAAATCTACTTACCAACCCTATTCTTTTCAAACCAATTCGGATACAGAAGTGATACTGGCTGCATACCACAGATGGGGTGAAAACTGTGTAAACTATTTAGACGGTATGTTTGCTTTTGCTGTTTATGATAATCATTTACACGAATTGTTTTTAGCAAGAGACAGACAAGGTAAAAAACCTTTGTATTATATTTTAAAGAACAATGTGTTTGCTTTTGCCTCTGAAATTCGGGCATTGATAAATTCTACACTATCTAATAAAAAATTAAACACCAATCAGCTTTACGATTATTTTCAGTATCAAACCACCTTCTCACCACACACATTCATAGAAGATATTCAATTATTGGAATCTGCTACCACATTAAAACTATCTATACATTCAAATAATAATGACATTATTACTGAAAAGAAAAAATACTGGAAGCCCATATATCACGTTTTGAATAAATCAGACCTTAGTTACGATGAAGCTAAAAAACAAGTCAGAAACCTTTTGTTGAATGCAGTAGAAAAAAGATTAGTGAGTGATGTGCCTTTGGGAGTATTTTTATCAGGCGGTATAGATTCTTCTGCCATTGTTGGCATTATGACAAATTTGATTTCATCAGATATAAACACTTTTCATGTAACTACGCAATTCAAGGAATTTTCTGAAAATGAATATGCACAATCTTTTTCTTATACATACAAAACAAATCATCATAATATAGTTCTAAATGAAAAAGATGTTTTAAGTTTAGTCCCTGAAGCACTGGAAAAAATGGATTATCCGACAGGTGATGGTATCAATACATACATTGTATCTAAAGCAACAAAGCATGCAGGTATTACAGTGGCCTTGTCTGGAATAGGTGGTGACGAGTTGTTTGCAGGATATCCTCAATTCAAAATAATAAAACAATTGCATCATTTAGATATGATTGATTTGCCTTTAATAAGAAAGATTTTATTTAATCTGCTTCCACAAAATTTATTTTCTCATGCATACAGATTAAAAATTTTAATGCAGTCAGATAATTTGAAAGCAAATAACTTGCTTCCATTTTACAGGCAACTATTTTTAAAAAACAATTTACCATTTAAAAATACTCCATACAATACCAATCTTAATACACTTTCAGAAGAAAAATATCTTTTAAATAATCAACATATTTTAAGCTACATTTCTTTGTTTGAAATGAATAACTACTTGCAACATGTTTTATTAAGAGATACAGACCAAATGTCTATGGCACATGCTTTAGAGGTAAGAGCACCTTTCATGGATGCTGCGTTAATTAACTTTGTACTATCTCTGCCAGATGATTACAAGTATCCATCATCCCCAAAAAAATTATTGACGGATGCTGTGCAAGATATTCTTCCAAAAGATATTGTTCAAAGAAAAAAGATGGGATTTGTTTTGCCCTTCAAAAGATGGATGAGAAATGAATTACAACATTTTTGTGAAAATAAAATTCAAAATCTCACACAACACAATTTTATTGACAGTGAAAAATTATGGGAGGAGTGGAATAGGTATCAAAAAGGAAAACACGATAGATGGTGGATGTTTTGGCACCTTATTGTTTTGCAATTTTGGATTGAAAAAAACAATATTCATCTGCAATGAAATTAAGGGTTTTAATACTAATTGATTGGTTTTTACCAGGAAATAAAGCAGGGGGGCCTGTCAAATCTATTTATTCATTGATAAAATTATTGAATGACAAGATAGATTTTTATGTGATTACAATGAATACAGATATTTTGTCTGATAAAGCATATAATGTAAAATCGGACGAATGGACGAACTATGAAAATATTCATGTCTATTATTTTTCAAAAGAAAAATTTTCTGTTCAAAAAATGATTACGGTAATTAAAGATATTTCTCCGGACGTGTTGTATATTAATAGTTTTTGGTCATTCAGGTTTTCAATTATTCCGCTATTTTTAATAAAATTCAATTTGATTAAATGCCCTGTTGTGCTGGCGCCTCGTGGAATGCTGGAAGTAGGGGCTATGGGCATCAAGTCATTTAAGAAAAAATTATTCTTGTTTTTCTCAAAAATTTTATCCTTACATAAAAATGTGATTTTTCATTCAACCAGCGATGGAGAAAAAAAATCTATATTGCATTATTATCCCTTTGCAAATGTTCATAGCATTCAAAATTTGTCGTATATACCTAATAATGTTTTTGTAAGCATTGAAAAGAAAAGGAAGCAACTTAAATTATTTTTTTTATCTCGTATAAGTCCCATTAAAAACCTGGATTTTGCCATTCATGTATTAAAGAAAGTAGGTAGCACTATTAATGACTGTATCATAGAATACGATATTTATGGGAATAATGAAGACAAAGAATACTTCAAACAATGCAAAGAACTTATTAAAACCTTGCCCCTTAATATAAAGGTAACTTACAAGGGTGTAGTAGAGTTCAATGAAATACCTGATATAATAGGTCGTTACCATTTTTTATTTTTACCAACAAAAAATGAAAATTTTGGACATGCTATTGTTGAAACTTTGAGTTGTGGTCGGCCTGTATTGATAAGCGATTGTACACCTTGGAACGAAATTAATCAATGGAAATGTGGATATGCGTTACCATTGGATATCAATCAATTTACTGATGCAATGAATACAATGTTGATGATGGAAAACGATGAATATCAAACGATGTGTGAATTGGCTCAAAAATTTATTTATAGTAAAATGAATATGAATGAAATTGAAAAACAATATTTAAAACTATTTCATTATGCAACAGAATTTCAAAACAACTGATTTATCTCAATACACCAACAAAGAATATAATCCAGGGAATATAATCAAGAGGATGTTGTGGTATATGATAGGTGAATGTTTGGTTAATTCTGCTATTCCGGGAAGTTGTTGGAGAGTGATGCTATTAAGGATATTTGGAGCAAAAATAGGAAAGGGTGTAGTTATTAAGCCCTTTGTAAAAATAAAATATCCATGGTTGCTTCAAATAGGTGATTATACATGGATAGGAGAGCAGGTATGGATTGATAATTTGGCAAAAGTAAAAATAGGAAGTAATGCTTGCATTTCTCAAGGTGCTATGCTCTTGTGTGGAAATCATAATTATAAAAAAACAACATTTGATTTAATAGTGAGAGGAATAACCATTGAAGATGGGGCCTGGGTAGGTGCTAAAAGTGTTGTTTGTCCGGGCGTAGTAGTAAAATCGCATAGTATTATTACTGTAGGAAGTGTTATTATTAATAATTCAGAGCCCTATAGTATTTATCAGGGTAATCCTGCAGTAAAAATCAGAGACAGAATAATTGAATAATGGTTACAATTTTATCTTATACTTTTTGACAAGTTTTTTTAAGTCATTTAGTTTTTGGGGTTTATATAAGTTGTGTTTGATATTGTATTTTACGGCATCCCAATAATCTTTTGAATAACTTACAAAAATTTCTTCCCCGGCTTTAATATCTCGGGTGGCTACAATGTAAACTTTGTCATTTATGATTTGATACTCTGCGTTATTTTTAAGGTTCTTTATTTTTATTAAACCTTCTGCATCGTTGGCGTATCGGGCTTTGTATTGAGGCGTGTTATAAGCATCTATGCATTTTTTTCTATTGATAAATACCATGTAACCATCTTTATCTTCTTTTACTCGTTTGCCATACTCTTTCCAATCAATTATCTCTCCGCGATATTCAATAATGATGGAATCTTTTTTGATGTTTTTAGTGGTGTATAATCCTTTACCGGCCGATGGTAATTGAGATTTTTTGATGATGAGTGCCATAATTTTACTTTGATATTGGATAGTAGTTAATCTGTTTGAAAAAAATCACTAAATAATGTATCAGAAAAAATTTCTTCTGATGGTTTATATACCCATTGCTTTTGATGAATTAAAAACACACTGTCAGCAACTTCTTTACACAAATGAATATCATGAGAAGATAAAATAACAATTTTATTCTCGGTGCAAACAATATCCTTAAGTGTTTTTAAAATTTGTGTTTTTGTTTTGTAATCAAGAAAAGACAAAGGTTCATCTAAAATGATAACTGGTGTTTGTTGTGCTAATGTTTTTGCAATCATAGCTTTTTGAAACTGTCCATCACTTACTTCATCTGCGGGCTTAGCAAGTATATCCTGAATGCCAAGTATTTTTGCATAGTAATGAATAATCTGAAGATCATGATCAGATAATTTCCCATTCCACTTTACATAAGGTGTTCTGCCCAATGCAATTATATCCTGAATAGTATGATTCATTAAAAATGGTCGTTTGGTAAACAAGAAAGCAAATTGTTTTGCAAATTCGGTTTGAGATATTTCGGATATATTTTTCTGATTAAATAATATTTCACCGTTTAGGGGAAGTACTAATCTCGCTAAAGTTTTTATGAGTGTAGTTTTTCCAATGCCATTATTACCAAATAATGCACACATTTGAGGGCAATTGAATTTTGCATGAATAGATGTTTCTGTAAGTGGTTTTGAGTAACCTATACTTAAGTTTTGTAGCTCTAAATACATTTATTTTTTTTCTAATTCATTGAGTTCAAAAATAGCGGGTTCAAAGTTAGTTTTATATTTCAGGCATTCTTGCAAATCTGATATAGCTTCTTGTTTTTTGCCTTGTTGTTTTCTCACTATTGCCCGTGCATAATATGCTTCGGCATAATCGGTCTTTTGTTGAAGGGCTTTTGTAAAATATTCAATAGCTTTGATGTTATTTTTTTTCATTGCAAATTCAATTGCTCCTAAATTGTAGAGAACATGTGGTGAATTCGGATAAATACTTAAAATTTTTTGATAAATAGCTATGGCACTATCTACTATCCCTTTTTGTTGAAAGAAAAATGCTTTGTTGTATAGTGCAATGTTGTGTGTTGGGTTAAGTTTTAGTGCATTATTGTAATATTGAAGTGCTAATGAATGATTTTTTGCGGCATAAAGTACGCCAATATCAATGTAGGCATCAATCATTTGAGGGTCTTGTTCAATAGCCGTTTGAAAACTTGAAAGGGCTTTGTTGGTATCACCACTTTCTTTATATACATTTCCTTTTATGTAATATCCCTTTGCTAATGTTGGTTCTATTTTAAGGGCTTTATTGACGTATTCAATGGCTTTTTCATACTGCTTTACCAAATAAAACAATTCGGCCAATTTAAGGTATGCTTCAGTATTATTTGGAAATCTTTTGATGATGTCTTCTAATTTATCTTTTGCCAATTTAGTTTTATTTGAAGCAAAATAAGCATCTGCAAGTGCAATATGATTTTTTGGATTGGTACTATCTATTTTAATAGCTCTTTTACAATCGTTGATAGCGACATCAAATTGACGAGCATTTAAATACACAAAGGAACGGGCTATGTAAAGAGAATCATTGTTAGGGTTTTTGAGTAATTGTTGATTGATGGAATCCAGTAAAGGATTTTTCAGAATCTTTTGTAAACTATCCTGTTGTTGTATTTCTTTTTCTTTAAGAGTGTTATTTTGTGTACATTGAAGTAAGAGCCCGGAAAGGAATATGATTAATACTTTTTTCATCATTCTAAAGTTGAGTGGCAAAGATATTCTGAATTTTTTGTAATTGAGAAAAATAATTAAAGATGCAGTGATGATAGAAATTTTCAGAATAATTAAAATAATGGATATTTTTGCAAATAAAATCATTTATGAAAAAAAATAAAAAAGTTATATTATTCGGAGACAGCTCTTTTGCAGAAATTGCCTATGAATATTTTACATACGATTCAGAATATGAAGTGTGTGCTTTTACTGTAAGTAAAGCATATATCAAAAAAGAAAAACTTTTTGACTTACCAATAGTCCCCTTTGAAGAAGTTGAAAATATATATCCACCTTCAGAGTATGAAATGCATATAGCTTTGGTTTACAATGCACTAAACAGAAATCGTGCAAAATTTTATTATGAAGCAAAAAATAAAGGGTATCGTTTAGCGAACTATATAAGTAGTAAGTCATTTGTGTGGAGGAATGTAACAATGGGAGATAATGTATTTATTTTTGAAGACAATACTATTCAACCTTTTGTAAAAATGGGGTCTAATATTGTACTATGGAGCGGTAATCATATAGGGCATCATTCCGTACTAGGTAACCATTTGTTTATATCATCGCATGTTGTCATTAGCGGGCATTGCACGGTGGGCGATTATTGTTTTTTTGGAGTAAACAGTACGGTGGGTAATAATATTAATATAGGTAAAGATTGTTTGATAGGTGCGGGATGTTTAATTGTGAAAGATACAGGAGATGGAAAATTGTTTAAGGGCACACCATCAAAGCCCGATGAAATCTCTGTTTATGAAAAGTTCGGAATAAGTGAATAAGATAAACTTGGATAATTACAAAAATTTTACTAACATATAAAGTATCAGTAAAAATACCATCAATGCAATAAAAACAAGGTAAATTTTTGAATATTGATGGCGAATAGTTTTTAAATCTTGCCGATAAGCATATATCATACCTATGGTAAATACAATAATAAAGAAAACAACAAAGATTAACCTACCACCAGAAAACATCAGGATATTTTTTTGGAAAGTTCCTGTATTTTTTTATAAAGTTCAGGTAGTTTTTTAAATACAACATAGCTTCGTTGGTAATCGCCTACATAAAAAGCCGGCGAACCTTGCAAGGTTGTATTGGGTTCTTCTATATTGTGTCCAATACCTGATTGAGCGGCTATTTTAGTGCCGTCTGCAATCTTTAAATGTCCAATAATTCCCACCTGTCCACCAATCATACAATTCTTTCCAATTTTAGTAGAACCGGCCACACCGCTTTGCGATGCAATCACTGTATTTTCTCCAATTTCTACATTATGTGCTATTTGTATTAAATTATCTAATTTCACGCCTTTCCTGATAATGGTAGAGCCAATAGTAGCACGGTCTATGGTACAATTAGCACCTATTTCTACATTATCTTCAATTATCACATTTCCTAACTGGGGAATTTTAGAATATACATTTTCCTGATTAGGAGCAAAACCAAATCCATCACTGCCTATCACAGTGCCTGCATGAATAGTTACATGGTTTCCTATTTTACAATCGTGATAAACTTTTACTCCGGAATAAAGAACGGAATTTTTTCCTATTGTTACATTATCGCCAATATAAGTGTGAGGATAGATTTTGGCATTGTCTTCAATTCGAACATTTTTTCCTAAATAGACGAATGCTCCGATGTAACAATTTTTTCCTATTTGAACATTCTCGCCTTTAAACACAGGAGATTCTTCTCCCGTTTTTTTTTCGCTGATAAAATCTTGATATAGACGGAGCAATTGAGCAAATGCCTGATAAGGATTATCTACTCTGATGAGAGTAGGGTTGTTTTTTAATTCACCTTTTGGTTGAAAAGTTTTTGATACAATAACTGCAGATGCTTTTGTGTCGTAAATATAGGGCTCGTATTGTGGGTTGGCTAAAAAACTAATAGCGCCGGGACAGCCCTCTTCTATTTTACAAATATTGTTTATTTCAACATTCTCATTTCCTTCTATTTCTGCATCAATAAGCTGTGCAATTTGTTTTATACTAATAGAAATCATATTTTTATTTCATTTGGCAAAAGTACATTAAATTTTTATCTTTTTAAGATTGCTGAATGTATATCAATATTGCTACGATAAGCATAAAATCTGAATTAATTCTATTCGTGTATTTCATCACAGAATACAAAACTTTTAGTAATTTTGTGAACAATAATTTTAGAATTATGAAAAAAATAATTTTATCATTTTTATTTACTTGTTCTGTTGCATTATTCAGTTATCCCCAATCCACCATACAAAAATCGGTTATTCAGGAACATTCAGAATTATTCAGGCAATTTCATTTTACGAATGAAAATCAATGGGACAGTGTTCGTAGTGTTGTTTTTAAAATTCCACTCAAACTTAATTTGAAGACCACCAATGCATCTACCTTAAATCCTTCTTGTAATCTGAATAAAAGAGTGTTTGGCTGGTTCCCCTATTGGCAAGGCAGCACCTATACGAACTTTCAATGGAATCTACTTTCAGATTTTTGTTACTTTGATTATACTGTAAATCCGAACAATGGTAATAATTCTAATTCATCTTATGCATGGCTTACATCAAACGCTGTTACTAC
>JAOABO010000025.1:5684-17493 GCA_026418315.1 Bacteroidia bacterium | reverse complement strand
CATAAGTGTTACCCATTCTCTACCGCTTTCAGGTGTAAAAGCTAAACTTTGATTAAAATGAGAGTAAGAAGAGTTACTGAAATTATCCAATACCGGTGAAGTATAACAACTCGGAGTAACATCATTCCACTCCGAAAGCAAAGTTATTCTCCAGTCGCTTATTTTCCCTAACCATTTACAACCTATTTGATAACCCATGGCAGGTTGGCTGTTCATTTTAATTTCTTTACTGTCAAAAACAAATTGTCCATAAATCATCCATGTTTTAAAAAAACGGTGTTGAAAATCCATACCCGCTAACACATTGTTTTTATTGTCCCATCCGTAATATAACAATTGCGAAAAAATAACAGGGCTAAATAAAATACCATCTCCTTTCCACACATTTTTTTTATCTGCTGACTCTCCCACAATCCCTTGAAAAAAACCCATTCTGGTTCGTTTGAAAATACTGATATTCAGATATTGATACACAAATGGCTTTTTTTGAAACAATCGTTCTGTGTTAGGGGGAATACGAATCGAAGCAGAAGTAAGGTTGTTTAATACTGCATAATTACAAATATATTGCAGCCGCCCTTTCCACCAATTTTGTTCTATTTTTATAAATGGATAAACAAAAGCATTGTCGCTGATAAATAATGAACGGTATCCGTTTCCAATTTTTTGCTTTCCTGTACCGGTAGTAAAATGAATATGTTTATTTATTTCTACACTTACTATACCTGCAGAAAAGGCATAGTCAAAGCCACTTTTCTTGAATGTTTTCCATCTTCCCTGACCAGGCACAACCTGCATGTTTTTGGAATATTCATATAAATATTGCGGAAAAACCGATTGGTTTTCAGATAACAAGGTCTCTATATACACTTTGTCAAACTGGACAGATGCAATAAAGCCACGGGTATTGGTATATGCTGAAATGAAAGTATCTGTTGTTTGCCTGCCTTTTTGGAAATTAATGAGAGGGTCTATACGAATAAGAAAATCTTTTTGATGAATAGATACCACACCTTTTTCAAAAATAATATCCAATGCAGGGTCGTTTTTGATATATCGGAATAATCGGTGGTTTGTATCTATATTCGAAAAACTCTTGAAAATAAAAGGATTGCGCGGATAGGTGCTACTGGATAAATTGGTATCTGCTGAAAAAAATGAATAATCTTGTATGACTTGAAACATCCATTGAGCAGGTAAAGTATAATATTGCCCTTTAATAACAACAGATAGGAATATAAATGGCAGCCATAAAAAACGCATGTGTGGATATTTAAAATAAAAAAGGTTTGACACACCTATTGGTGAGCAAACCTAATCAATATTACTGAAAGAGTAAAGAACTATTTTAAAGTTCCTTTTTCTTCTGCTTCTTTATTGAGTTGAGGAATTTTATACATCCAATAGAAAAGCAGTCCTACAATAATACCTCCTAGTAAAATGTTGGGCTTATGTCCCAATGCTCTCAGTATAGGAAAAATACCATTGGTGCATAAATCGCCAATTCCATTAAAGATATCTGTCCATGTAACCATTAATTGATGCATACAAAAAATTTTGTTGCAATAATACAAAATAATTCTTTATTGATGAGTAATTTTTAGTGAGAGATGTTTTTATGATTTAAGGGGAAAATTTTATGCCTTTTTGCTGAAATTTCGCGCTATGATACCCCGCGTGCAAATTACTTTAAAAAGGGCATCTATTTTTTCAATACCCTTATACCACCTAACATTCATTCTCAAATTGCTTTAAGAAACGAATATCATTTTCAAAAAATAATCGTAAATCGTTAATTCTATATTTCAGCATGGTTATTCTTTCTATGCCCATTCCAAAAGCAAATCCAGTATATTTTCGGGATGAAATGCCGCAATTATCCAGCACTTTAGGGTCAACCATACCACAGCCCAATATCTCTACCCAGCCCGTGTGTTTGCACACAGAGCAACCTTTACCACTACATATTGTACAACTTATATCTACTTCTGCACTGGGCTCTGTGAAAGGAAAATAACTGGGTCGCATACGAATTTGAGTATCACTTCCAAACATTTCTTTTGCAAAGTATAACAAAGTAGTTTTTAAATCGGCAAAAGATACGTTTTCATCTATGTATAATCCTTCTACCTGATGAAACTGACAATGTGCCCGTGCACTTATAGTTTCATTGCGATACACTCTTCCGGGACAAATAATTCTGATAGGAGGTTCATTATTTTCCATTACTCTGATTTGAATACTGGAAGTTTGCGTCCTTAAAAGTTTAATATCTTGAGTAATATCCTGTTTTTCTATATCAATGTAAAAAGTATCCTGCATATCCCGGGCAGGATGGTCAGGCGGTGTGTTGAGTGCTGTAAAGTTATGCCAGTCGTCTTCTATTTCAGGTCCATCGCTTACTACAAATCCTATTTTAGAAAATATCTGAATAATCTCATTCTTTATAATACTTAAAGGATGCAAACTTCCGGATGTGTTCAGGTTTAATTCCAATGTCAAATCATCTTCAATCTGAATATCTTGATGTTTTTCAAACTCCTGTTTTTTTTCATCAAATATAATTTGTGCCTGCTGCTTTAATTCATTGATGAGTTTACCAATTTCTTTTTTTATTTGAACATCTGTAATGGTTTTAAATTCATCCATTAAGGATTGAATAATTCCTTTTTTACTCAGCCACTTCAAACGAAAATTTTCCAATGCTGTAGCATCTTTTAATTCTTCTTTTTGCAGGTCTGATAAATAATTTACAATTTTGTCTTTCATAAATTCAATGAAAATTAGGGTGGCAAAGGTAGATAAATTTTTTGGGATACTATGGGGGAGTTTGCTATTAAACCCAATGGTGATTTTTTCACAACATTATTTGTCTTTTGAAATAAAAGATGGAGATACCATTAATGTAATTGATAAAAATGGATTGAAACAGGGCATTTGGCGTACGTACTGGAGCAATGGTGATTTGAAAAGCGAATGCTTTTACATAGATAATAAAAAAAACGGGCTGGAAATTTTGTTTTATGATGTACCCGATTGCCCCGAGCAGGAAGCATTTTACAAAAACGATACCTTACATGGAGCACTTATCCGATACTCCAAAAGATGTAAAAAAAACTTTGAAGAGCACTATATTGCAGGAAAAAAGGAAGGTTGGGAAATTGAATATTATGATAATGGTATGAAAAAAGCGGAGGGCTTTTACAAAAACGGAGAATTAGATGGATTTTATAAGGTTTATAACAAAAAAGGAAAATTTGCTTATGAAACAAGAATAGTGAGTACAGATTATGATTTACAGCCCAATTTGGCGGATACACTGAAAAATTCTATTTACAAAGTTTTTCAAAGAAATAAAAACAAGTGGGAAAAAAAACTGATAGTGATGGATATTACAGGTAGTATGTACCCTTATGCTCAACAGGTATCTACGTGGCTTCAGTTGCATTTTAATACGGATAGCACACAACAGTATTTTGTTTTTTTTAATGATGGAGATAGAAAACCGGATGCAATGAAAAAAGTGGGAGTAACAGGCGGCACTTATTTTACTGCTGCTAAAAAAGTAGATGATATTGTAAAAGCTATGAATCTGGCTATTAAAAACGGAGAAGGCGGTGATGCTCAGGAAAATGTAATAGAGGCCATATTATATGGATTAAAAAAAGTAAAAGATATTGAACATGTTATACTCATAGCAGATAACTGGGCACCGGTAAGGGATATTAATCTTTTGCCCAAAGTAAAAGTGCCTGTGCATATTATTTTATGTGGTGTTACCAATGGTATGAAAATCAATGCGGACTACCTGAATATTGCCTACAAAACCAAGGGCTCTGTTCATACCATAGAAGAAGATATTCATTTTCTTATTCAAACTAAAACGAATGAGTTTTTTTTCAATGGGAATTTATATAAGTTGAAAAATGGAAAATTCAGTAATTGAAAATTTTTAGTAATAAATGCCTGAACTCGTTGAGTATTAAAGCGGTAGCACCCCATATAATTTCATCTTTATATACAAATGCTGGTGCATCTATCCAAAGAGATTCAGTAATTTTTACTTTTTTTATTTGTTTTTCAAAACGTAATAATTCATCAATACTGCAAAGTATGGTTTTTTCCACTTCTTCCGATTGATAAACAGGTATTACTTTTTCTGAAGAGTAGCATAAAACAGGAAAAACGATATGATTACTAACAGGAATATACAAATTGGTCAGTGGTCTGATGACTTGAATTTGATGCAGGGACAAACCTATTTCTTCTTCGGTTTCTCTTATAGCACATTCAAAAATATTTTCGTTTTCATTTAATCTGCCACCCGGTAGCGCTATTTGTCCTTTGTGATGTTTTAAGTTCATGTGTCTTTTTATCAAGGGAAAACAAATATGATTTTGATGTTCCAATAATACTATTGCCACTGCGCTGGGTATGGCATCTCTTGGCTTATCAAAGTTCCGATTGGTGAAACTCATTTCTTTGTGTGCAACAATTCCGGGTAGTTCTACCGCACTCAGTTGATTAATAAAATATGGGTTTAACATGCGCAAGTAGGAGGTGTTATTTTTTAGATTATTCGTGATAAGTGGATTTTAAATCTATGCCTGAAAATTGAAAAAAAATACAGATATTTGCAAAGTAAAACTATGAAAGTTGTTATATCAAAAATATTCTTATTATTTGCTTTTTTGCTTTTATTGAGTGAGTGTACCTTACAACACAGGTTATACAGAAAAGGGTATTATGTAGAAGAAATAAGTTATTTGAAAAGAAAGCGTAATGTAAAGATTAATCACAACATAAGAGATGAAGGACTAACCATAAAATCTGCCTATCTTTCAAAATCAGAAAAAGAGGATGATGCGATTGTAGCCACTAGCAAAAAGGATTATTTACCTAAGAAAGCATCAGACAAAAAATTACGTTTAGAAGATATTTCTAATCATATAAAATATGTTTTACCCGATGATAGTTGTGGTGATAAAATTATACTCAAAACAGGAGATGAATTTATTGTAAAAATCATTGAAGTAAGCGATAAAGAAATCAAGTATAAAAAATGTGATAATCCTGAAGGACCTTTATATACTATCAGTAGTTCAAAAGTTTATGTGATTGAATATGCCAATGGTGTAAAGGAACATGTGATAAGTGAAGAGTCAGAAAGGAAAGAATCTAATACAACAAAGAACAAATCTGTAGGTGTAAAAGAACAGTATCCTGCATCTTACTGGCTAGCATGGGTACTTTTTGGGTTAGGGATAATAACTACTTTTTTTGGGGGGGTCATATTACTTCCCTTTGCTTCTGTAGCTGCCCGTAAGGCTAGAAGAGAACTATATCAGACCGACAAACACCGCGCCAGATTCGAAATGGGTATTATTATGTATTACATAATAGGGTTATGTACGCTCATCATGCTATTATTGTGGGGAGGAGCTATTGTGATGTTTGCAATGGCACCATCTAGTAGTGGGTTTGGAGGACCTGCTTTAGTCGTTATGTTGGGAATAGCATTCCTTATACTTTCTTTGCCTCTTTTTCTGTTTGTTAGATGGTTTTATAAATCCTCAAGACCAGAAGAATTATAATATTGTTTCGCTTTTTGTTTTTTTGATTATTACTTAAAAGCAAAAAGTAAAGTAGAAAAAAAGAAAGTGAAAAAACTCGATTTTATGTTTTCTGATAAAGAAGAGGAGCTTTGTTCTTTAAAAAGTCCTGATATGTTAGATGAATACCTTCTTCTAAATCTATCTGATGTTTCCACTCTAAAGAGTGAAGACGAGATAAATCAAGTAATTTACGCGGTGTTCCATCAGGTTTGCTGGTGTCAAAAATAATTTCACCTTCATAACCTATAATTCTTTTGACCAATTCTGCTAATTCTGCTATGCTGATATCTTTTCCTGTTCCTATGTTCACAAATTGTTTATCATTGTAATTGTTCATTAAAAACAAACAGGCATCAGCCAAATCATCTACGTGCATCAGTTCTCTTTTGGGCTTTCCACTTCCCCATACGATTACTTCTTTTTGACGAAAAATTTTTGCTTCATGAAATTTTCGAATTAAGGCAGGTAACACATGTGAATTATTTAAATCATAATTATCATTTGGACCATATAAATTAGTAGGCATAGCAGATATAAAATTACAATTGTATTGATCTCGGTATGCTTCACACAGTTTAATGCCTGTAATTTTAGCGATAGCATAGGGTTCGTTGGTGGATTCCAAATATCCTGAAAGTAAATATTCTTCTTTCATTGGTTGCGGGGCAAATTTTGGATAAATACAAGATGATCCTAAAAACAATAATTTTTTTACACCATATTTGTAAGCCGCATGTATAACATTGGATTGAATCATTAAATTATCATATAAAAATTCGGCTCTGTATGTGTTATTGGCAAGAATACCGCCTACCTTTGCTGCCGCCAAAAAAACATATTCGGGTTGATGAGTATCAAAAAATTTTTCAACCGCATTTTGATTTCTTAAATCTAATTCTGCCGATGTTTTAGTGAGAATATAGGAATATCCTTCTTTTTGTAATTTTCGGTAGATGGCTGAGCCAACCATGCCTCTGTGTCCGGCAACATATATTTTAGAGGTCTTTTCCATATTGGTTTAATTCATGGGTATTTCAATTATTAAAATGTCGGTATGATTGTTCAAAATTTGTATTTCAATCTTTTCAGTATTCCATATTCCAATGGCATCTCTTGCATTTAAAGTCATGTTATTGATTTTTATCTGCCCGCTAATAACCATCAAATACACACCATTCTTCTTATCAAAAAGGGAGTAATGGGTTGGATTGGTATTGAAATTTCCTCTTGAAATAAAAGCGTTTTGATGAATCCATAAAGAATTTTCTCTTCCATCTGGAGACACAAGTAATTGAAATTGATTTTCTGAAAAATTGAATTTCTTTTGATCGTATCTTGGTGTATGTCCTTTTTTATCAGGAAAAATCCATATCTGAAATAATGTTGTCCATTCATTACTGTTGTTTTTTTCGGAATGAAAAATACCTGTGCCGGCACTCATTACCTGCACTTCGCTGGCTTTTAGTACTCCGGTATTTCCCATGCTGTCTTGATGTGTCAGTTCGCCCTGAAACATAATTGTAATAATTTCCATATCGTTGTGCGGATGCATGTCAAAACCGGCGTGTGGTGCAATGGCATCGTCATTTAATACTCTCAGCATACCAAAATGTACCTTTTGCGGATGATACCAGTTGGCAAAAGAAAATGAATAATAGGTTTTCAGCCATCCATAATCAGCATAACCTCTTTCGTTTGCAGGGAATAATTTATACTGTAAGGATTGTGTGGACATAAAATTTATTGTTTATTGATAACGAAAAGGATTTTTTTCTAACAAATGAAGTATAAGTTGTTCTGTTTTTTCAGTTTCCCAGTTTTGTTCTATATCTGGCTGGTTTAATACTTCTTGCATGATTTTATCCTGATAATATCCTTTTTGTAATGCTTCACTGTATCGGATGTCAGGACGATAAGTTACCATGTCATAAAGAGGAATCCACTTGTCGGGATGTTTTTTGTAAAACCATTGTTCTATTTTCTTTTGAAGTATAAAGCGGGGGTTAGCGGTTTTATCACGCATTTCAATATGATTGTCTAAAGCGAGTTGTGCAATGGCATCACCATCTTTCTTGCGAATTTGCTGATATTCGTTGAGAATAATTGACCAATTGTGTTGATGCTTTTCAAGTAATTGCATTAAAATGATGCAATCTTCAAAACCAGCATTCATACCTTGTCCGTAAAAAGGTGTAATGGCATGTGCGGCATCTCCAATGAGTGCTACTTTGTTGATGACCCAAGGATATGCTCTTACTGTTACAAGAGAAGAGGTTGGATTATGAAAAAAGTCGTGAAGAAAAGTTGGCATTACGGGCACTGCATCAGGAAAATAAATTTTGAAAAATTCTTCTACTTGTTCTTTGGTTTTAAGTTGTTCAAAAGAATGCTTTCCTTCAAGGGGCATAAACAGAGTACAGGTGAAGTCGCCAGTTGGATTAGGTAATGCCATGAGCATGAATTCTTTTCTTGGCCATATATGTAATGACTCATGGTTTGTCAGCATAAAATTCCCATTTTTATCAGGAGGAATAATCAGTTCTTTGTATCCTGTTTCAATATAAAATTGCTGGTATTGATACCGATCATTCTTAAGCATCATATTTAATCTTACGGCAGAAAATGCTCCATCCGCTCCAAAGATGATTTCTGCCTGCTCAGTAGATGTTTTTTTGGTTTCAATGTTTTCAAAAGTTACAGTGGTATTCTGAAAATCTACATCTGTACATCGTTCATTAAAATGTATGCTGACATTGGGGAGGGACTCTGCTATATTCATCAGAGTGTAATTAATTTCTGCACGGGATACAGAATAGTTGCATTTTCCATCAGCACTGTAGGGTTGAAAATAAACTGATGAGTCGGTATTGTGTATGGTTCGTCCATATACAGGAATAGAAATTTTCATAATATCATCTAACACACCAGCTAATTGTAATCCTTTTATGCCTCTGTCGCTTAATGCAAGGTTAATAGATTTTCCTGCGTATTGTTTAGTTTTTCGGGTATCGGGCCGACGCTCGAATAATTTTACTTTATATCCTTTTTTTCCAAGAAGTATAGCAAGTAAAGAACCAACTAAACCTGCGCCTACAATAATAACAGGCCTGTTCATATTTTTTTGAGCAATTATACAAAATTTGTGGCAGGGAATAGTCAAACAAGAAATAAGAATATATATTACTTATTGTTTGGTGCAGAAGATATTAAAGATTCATAATACTCATCTGTTTTTAAATGACTGTCTGGTAATGAATAGGCATATACTGCCATTTTATCACATTCTTCATTGAGTTTATTGTTGGCATGGCCTTTCACCCATTCAAAACGGAGGTTTTTAAATTCTCTCATCATGGAGATTAATTTCTTCCACAAGTCCGGGTTTTTTACGTTTTTGAAATCTTTGGACATCCATTGGTAGATATAACCTTTATTAATGCTATTCACAACGTACTCTGAGTCAGAATAAACAATCACTGGCAGTTGCTTGTTTTTAATAGCAGACAGAGCTTCAATCACGGCCATTAGTTCCATTCTGTTATTGGTGGTTTTTTTGTAACCACCAGAGAGTTTTTTTACTTTATTTTTGTACAGCAAAATGGCTGCCCATCCGCCTTTGCCAGGATTATTGGAGCAGGCACCGTCTGTATATACTCTAATGTATTCGGTGCTCAATTTTTTTAATGATGAGAAGTTTCTGTTTGTTCAATGTTTTTTTGATCTGAATGATGGGATGGCTTTTCATCTAAATTGGTTTCAATTATTAATGCTATCATCCAAATAACAAGACCGCCTATGAGGGGTGCCCAAAAGTTTATTGACTTTTTTTCTTCTTCATGGATATGGTGGTGATTATCGTGGTGAGACATAGTTTGAATTTTGCAGCAAATATAAGGATTACAGATTTATTTTTCAAAACTAGTAAAGTACTAAGAAGAGGATTTGGAATAATGTTTTTCTAGCAGTGCAGATAATTTTTCTATATCCAATTCTTCCATTTTATCTAGTTCATTCAAAATATCAGTATTATTGATATGTTCTGACAGTTGTTTTTTTAATTTTTTGGATTTTAGTCGTACAAATTTTCCATCTTCCAAAATATAATATTCTTTAGCAGTAAAAAACTCTCCGAATTTCATGTCTTCGAACTGATATTCAAAAATTTGAACGGGCTGATGTATAGCCACTTTGTAAAATTTAGGCGTATCTTCAATGACAGAAATAAACTGATGCCATTTCTTTTTTTCTTTATTGAAATAGGCAAATCCTTTTATTTTATCTGCTTTATAGGTTTTTACCACACCTTGCTTATCTCTGAACATGACCTTGGCAAAAAGTGATAGTTCTTTTTTTGGATTCACTTTAACTTCTCCATATATGGTATCATTGGACTCAGACAACAGGTAAGCTGGATAAAAATCCAGTTGAGCAAAGCAAACATTAGTTATTACCAAAAATGAAAGGAATACTGTTTTCATAGCACCTATCTCTTATTTTTTGGCAAAGAAAAGCAAAAGATGATAAAAATCCTTGGTCTGTTGATAAAAAAGTATTTTGTGTTGAAAATTAGAAGTATTAAATTATATGAATGGATATAATTTCATTTGAATGTCTGACTTTACTTTGCATCTACACCTATGTATCAAATTATTACTTTTGCCCGCAAAAGAAAAATTTTTATGCAGAATAAATTAGAATGGTTAGAGCAAAAAAAGAAAGAAGCATTATTGGGAGGTGGGTTAAAAAGAATTGAAGCTCAGCACAAAAAATCAAAACTAACAGCAAGAGAGAGAATACATTTTTTATTAGACGAAGGGTCTTTTGAAGAAATGGGCATGCTTGTAACACACAGAAGCACAGAGTTTGGGTTAGACAAAGAAAAATATTTGGGTGATGGAGTAGTTACCGGATATGGTACCATTAATGGCAGATTGGTGTATGTTTTCTCTCAAGATTTTACCGTATTTGGGGGGTCACTATCTGAAGCTCATGCTGAAAAGATTTGTAAAATAATGGACATGGCTATGAAAGTAGGAGCGCCGGTAATTGGGCTGAATGATAGTGGAGGTGCCCGTATCCAGGAAGGTGTTGTGTCTTTGGCCGGGTATGCCGATATTTTCTACAGAAATGTAAAAGCCAGTGGAGTTATACCTCAAATTTCTGCTATTATGGGGCCTTGTGCTGGTGGAGCGGTGTACTCTCCTGCCATGACCGATTTTATTTTGATGGTGGAAAATACATCCTATATGTTTGTAACAGGGCCTAATGTGGTAAAAACAGTAACTCATGAAAATGTGACTGCCGAAGAGTTAGGCGGGGCACATACGCATGCCACCAAAAGCGGAGTTACTCATTTTGCCTGTGCCAATGAAATAGAAGCCATCCATACTATAAAAAAATTATTGTCGTATATTCCACAGAATTGTGAAGAAAAACCACCCAGATTGTCTTATGAAATAAAAGATATAAAAGACGAGTTAAGGCCATCTTTGAATACTATTATTCCTCCTTCTTCCAACCAACCTTATGATATGCATGAGGTTATTCAACAGGTGATAGATGAAGATTCTTTTTTAGAAATACATAAAGAATTTGCAGAGAATATTATTGTGGGCTTTGCAAGAATAGCAGGAAGAAGTGTGGGAATTATTGCTAACCAACCGGCTGTTTTAGCAGGTGTTTTAGATATTCATTCATCTGTAAAGGCAGCTCGTTTTGTAAGATTTTGCGATGCATTTAATATACCATTATTGGTTTTTGAAGATGTGCCAGGTTTTTTACCAGGTACTGACCAGGAATGGAATGGCATTATTTCTAATGGAGCTAAATTGCTGTTTGCATTTGCTGAGAGTACGGTACCAAGGGTAACTGTTATTACTCGTAAAGCTTATGGTGGAGCTTATGATGTGATGAATAGCAAACACATTGGGGCAGATATTAATTATGCATGGCCTACTGCAGAAATTGCTGTGATGGGAGCGAAAGGAGCAGCAGAAATTATTTTCAGAGATGAAATTGCCAATGCCGATGATAAAGAAGCCAAACTGAAAGAAAAAGAAAATGAGTATAACGAATTGTTTGCTAATCCATATAAGGCAGCAGAGAGGGGTTATATAGATGAAGTTATCAGGCCTGAAGAAACTCGCATTAAACTGATACGTGCTTTTGAAATGTTAGAAAACAAAGTAGATTCC
>JAOABO010000025.1:0-5587 GCA_026418315.1 Bacteroidia bacterium | reverse complement strand
TTTGTGGCTGATACTTTCACTTACTATGAATTTAGGACTGCTCTTTTATTTCAAGTATGCCGGCTTTTTTTTAGAAAGTATATCTTCTCTCTTTGGACTTGATATGTCTGTTCCAAAAATTTTATTACCTATTGGTATTTCTTTTTATACTTTTGAGAGTATCACCTATGTGGTAGATGTGTATAGAGGTATACATCCGCCCCTGAAAAACTTTTGGCAATATCAGACCTATATTTTGTTATTTCCAAAGTTAATCGCGGGACCTATTGTTCGCTTTCATGAAATAGCAGACCAAATAACCGATAGAAAAGAAACGTATGATAAAAAGATTCATGGTTTAATGTTGTTCTGTATAGGATTAGCCAAGAAAGTTGTTCTTGCGAATACAATAGGTAAGCAGGCAGATGAAGTATTTGCTATGGATATTCAAAATATAGACACTGTAGCGGCATGGGTGGGGGCATTGAGTTATACCTTTCAAATATATTTTGATTTTAGTGGATACAGTGATATGGCCATTGGGTTATGTAAAATGATGGGTTTTGATATACCAGAGAATTTTAATAATCCATACATTTCTCAGTCAATAACCGAGTTTTGGAGGCGGTGGCACATTACTTTAGGAAGATGGATGAAAAATTATTTATATATTCCATTAGGTGGAAATAAACTTGGAAAAATCAGAACTTTATTTAATTTGTGGATTGTTTTTTTACTTTCAGGTTTGTGGCACGGAGCAGGGTGGAATTTTATTGTGTGGGGGATATACCATGGAAGTTTTTTGGTTGCAGAAAGATATTTTTTACTTAAAGTTTATGAAAGAGTTCCATCACTAATAAGAGTAATACTTACTTTTTTGATTGTAGTTACAGGGTGGGTGTTTTTCAGAGTTGAAAACATACATCATGCAAGTTATATCATTGCAAAAATGTATTCTTTTCATTTTTCAGGAAATATGCGATATTTACTTAATGACTTTCTGTTTTCTTTTGTTTTATGTATAGTTTTTTCATTTTTTGTTTTAATTCCTTTTTTTGAAAAAGTACAATTAAAAATATATCGGTTTGATTTTTCATATTCGGAAAAATGGAAAGCAGTACTAGCATCTGTATTGTTGTACTATATATCTTTAAGTTATATAGCAGCTTTAGATTTCAATCCTTTTATTTATTTTAGATTTTGATGATGAAAAACAAAAAAATAATTAGTCATAATAAAGGCATTGTAACAAAGCAAAAATATTGGTGGTGGTTTTTCTTTGTTATGGTGTCTGTTCCTGCTTTTCATACTTACTTTAAACAGGATAACAAACCCAATCTTACCGGTATTGTAGTTTTAGAAAAAAGGCCTGAGTTGAATAAAGAAAATTGGTTTTCAGGATATTACCAAAAACAAACGGACGATTATCATAATGACCATTGGGCATGGAAGGAAACTATGGTAAGGTGGAACAACCAATTTTACTACAATTTTTTTAATGAAATACGAGTAAATGGTTTTGTAGCAATCAAGGATAATTATGTAATCAGTAAGAGTTACATTTTATCAGTTTATGGAGATGACTTTATCGGAGAAGAGAAAATTAAAGAAAAGTGCAGGAAAGCGAGAGTAATACAAGATAGTTTGAAAAAAAAGGGAATTGATTTGGTGTTTTTGATTATTCCTGGAAAAGGAAGATTTTGTGAAGAAAAAATACCTGATAAGTATAAACATTCAGTAAAACATACCAATTATGATACCTATCTGAAATACATTCAGCAATATCAAATAAATTGCCTGGATTTACAATCGTGGTTTTTGAATCGTCTAAAAAGAAATCAGCCCTATCCTTTGTTTGCTCAGTTTGCTCATCATTGGACTAATTATGCAGAATGTTTGGCTATAGATACCATTATCCGATATTTAGAGAAATTAAAGCAAAAGCCATTTTCACATATTGTTTGGGATAATATAGAAGTAAGCGATACGCCTCGTAGCAGAGATGCCGATATTTTGAAAAGCATGAATCTGGCTATTCATCCGCCCTTTAAAGAAAAATATGCCTATCCGGACTATGGATATGAAGTAGATTCTTCATTACAAAAACAGAAAGTATTAGTGATAGGAGATAGCTATTGGTATGGACCTGTGTATATGGGAATCAATAAGTATGTATTTGGCGACGGGCAGTTTTGGTATTACTATAACAAGGTAGTTCCATCTCCTAAACAGGGTGAAAAAGTAGAGGTGTGGCAGTTGGATTTAAAAACCGCTATTGAAGATAACTCTGCCATTATACTTGCGTACAGTGATGGAAATCTTCCTACTTTTGGGAGTGGATTTATTGAGGATGCGTACTTATTATATACTAACCCGATAAAATTTCAGGAATATTGGATAAACAAGCAAGCCATTCAACAATATGCCCGCCAAATAAGAGAGACCCCGGAATATTTAAAGCAAGCCACTATCTTTTCTCAAGAAAACAAAATCACCTTGGATTCGGCTATTATTTATTTGAGTTATCAGCTCAAGAATGGAAAGAATGTTTTAAATTAATAATCAGTAGATTTTATAATACTTCCTCTGCATTAGGGTATTGTGCTTTCCATTTTTTAAGCGACTTTTCATTTTTCACAAAAATGATGGTTTTGTTGTCAATTTTGAGTTTTACTAAGTAACTGGGTTTTGAAGACATTTTGGGCAGTGTGGTTATAGAAGATTTATGATTTGCATTTTCATTTTTACGTGGGCGTCCCCGTTTTTTTTCTTTATTAATGTTTTTTGGGGTACTTTTTATTGCAGAAGTTTTTTTGCGTTTATTGGAATCTTTTTTTTCCTTTTTCTTAATTGATTTCTTTTTAGCAACAGATGCTTTTTTATCTTTTAAAAGTTTCTTTTTGCCCTTATCTTTAGATTTTGGAGAATTTTTTGCGGGTTTATTTTTTTTCTTTTTTCCCATAAAACTTGATTAAAAAAGAATTAAATGAATGTGTAAATATACAAAAATATTAACTACATTTGCTTTTTTCACTGTATGATGCGTTTTTTAACAATTCTTGTTGTTTTTAGGATTTTTGCTGCTTTATCGCAAACTATAGGGGATATTGAAAAAAAATTGAGCCAGCCCGATTTTAGCTCGTCCGTGATTGGAATTTCTGTAAAAGAAGTTTCTTCCAAAAAAGTTCTTTTTGAAAAAAACAGCCATTTGCATCTCGTTCCTGCCAGCATATTAAAATTGTTTGTTACATATACTGCTATTGAAAAACTAGGAAGCAATTATCGTTTTAAAACAGAAATCTATTATTCAGGGAGTATTAAAAACGATACTTTGAAAGGCAATCTTGTTATCAAAGGATATGGAGACCCTACCATTCAATCAAGATTTTTTAGTTCTAATCAGGTATTACAAGATATCATTCAAAGTTTGAAAGAAAAAAGAATATCATATATTGACGGTAAAATTATTATACTCAATAATTATTTTCAACCTAAGGTGAATGGAAATTGGGTATATGAAGATGTGAATAATTATTATGCAGCTATTCCATATCCTGTAAATATTTACGATAATCAGTATCATTTATATTTTCGGAGTGATGCTGCCAATCAATATGCCTCCGTATTAAAGATAGAACCACAGTATTATTTTCAACCTAAAATTATGGTGTTAAGCAATGAAGTGATTGCCAAAGAAGGTGGTGATAATGCCTTTATTTACGGTGATCCTTTAGGGTACGAAAAAAGAATAGAGGGAAGCATTCCGCCTTTTCAAAAAGAGTATTCAATAGAAGGAGTTTTGCCTGATCCTGCAAGAATGTTTGCCGAATCATTGGCAAGTGCAATGAATGCAGAAGGAATTCATGTAGAGCCAACCAAATACATGGTGTACAATGATACCATTACACTTCCTAAAATGATGCTTTTAACTACATCGTATTCACCTCCTCTTTCAGAAATTGTAAAAGTTACTAACTTATTCAGCATTAATCTTTTTGCAGAAGCAATGGTATATGCTATAGGAAACGGAGATTATAACCAAGGAAAGAAAGTAGTGTATAATACTTTGATAAAAATTGGTATTCATCCTTCTGAAATAAATATAGACGATGGCTGTGGCTTATCCCGAAATAATGGAGTATCTGCTAATGCTATGACCGATTTGCTAATAACTATGTATAATAGTGCAAACAAGGAGGTTTATTTGAACTCGTTGCCTGTGGCGGGTAAAACAGGAACAATGAAAAATTTTTCCGACACCTATCCTCTTAAAGACAACTTAAGATGCAAAACAGGATACTTTAAGAGAACCAGAACCTACGCTGGCTATATGAATACCAAAACAGGAAAAACTCTTTCTATATGTATTATGTTTAATAATGCCAGTATTTCTTCTGAACAAATCAAACAGTTTACAAAAGATTTTTTTCAAACAATGTATAATCATTTTTAAAACATAAATTAGATGTGGCAGATATTTTCTAATAAATTGAAGCGTGTTGGATTAGATAGTGAAAACTCGATTGTAGTATATATTGCAAGACATATTAGAATATTTTCACTGGCAGGCAAAAAATTTATGACCGATAAATGCCTCACTCAGGCATCTGCTCTCACCTATTTTACTTTCTTTTCTATAGTACCTCTTGTAGCATTAGCATTTGCTATTTCAAAAGGATTTGGATTGGAAAAAGAATTAGAAAAGGAAATACTATCTAAAAATCCTGAATATGCATTTGTTCTGACCAATGTTTTTGAATATGCTAATGCGATGCTCAAGGCCGCAAAAGGAGGAATTATTGCCGGAGCTGGTGTATTATTATTGTTATACAGTGTTATTTCGCTTTTAAACAATATAGAAAATGTATTTAATCAAATATGGGAAGCAAAAAAACCAAGAAACTGGTTTAGAAAAATAGCCGACTATATTGCTATTATGATTTTTGCACCTATTTTTTTAATCCTATCCAGCAGTGCTACTATTGTTATTCAAACTAAAATTTCTGCCATTCTCTTTTCCAGCGCTGCCATGATTGGAATAAAAATAATTTCTTTATCACTACTCATGCTGGTTTTTTTCTTTTTATATAAAGCTTTAACGAATGCATTTATATCCAACAAATCGGCTTTTTTTAGTGCTGCTGTAATGGCTATCTTATTTGAACTATTGCAATGGGTGTATATTAATTTTCAAATAGGTGTTTCTCGCTACAATGCTATCTATGGGAGTTTTGCAGCGGTCCCCTTGTTTCTTATTTTTGTGCAATATAGTTGGTATCTTGTTTTGTTTGGTGCAGAATTGATATATGCTCACCAGTATTTAGATAAATTTGAGTTAGAAACGGAAATTAATAATTTAAGTATCAGGTATAAAAAAATACTCAGCATTATGATTCTTAGCAAAATTATTAATCATTTTGTAGAAGGGAAAAAGGGTATAACAATTTCTGAAATATCTGCACAATTAGATATTCCTAACCGCCCTGTCCAGATGATTATTCAAGATTTAATAGATACAGAGTTTATAGTGGAAATTAAGCAGGAGAATGATAATCCCATATATTTACCATTAAAACCTGATTATCAAATAACAGTCAGTGAGGTTGTT
>JAOABO010000254.1 GCA_026418315.1 Bacteroidia bacterium | reverse complement strand
ATTCCATCAGAAGTATATTTGGTACAGGCCTATCTTTCACCGTCTTTTAAAAACAATTTATTGTTTATTAAAGATTACATGCTTTTAAATTCATTTATTAGTCACATTACTAATGATATGAAAGCGACGGTTACTTTTAATACCGGTATTTTTGATAATAAATCCAACAAAATGCAACACTATTTTAGATTAAGTGTAACTGGCGCCGGAATATTATTGAGACAAATGGCACCATTTCTTCAATTATACAAAGACACCATAGGAAGATATTATTTATTAAATGTTCCATTTGCTCATTTCTTTAAAACGGATGCGGATTATCGTGTATATGTTCCTGTTTACAAAAAAAGTAAACTGATATACAGAGTAGCAGGTGGCATAGGCATTCCACTTAAAAATTTGAACATACTGCCTTATGAACAAAGTTTTTTTGCTGGTGGTCCTAATAGCGTAAGAGCATGGAGGAGTAGGAGCATTGGGCCTGGTGCCTATATGCCTTTAGAT
>JAOABO010000253.1 GCA_026418315.1 Bacteroidia bacterium | reverse complement strand
AGTGGTGGAACATTTTTTTTACCACGATTAATAGGATTACAAAGGGCGTCAGCACTCATGATGACGGGCGATAAAATTTCTGTTCAAGATGCTCTGAATTTAGGATTAGTGTATAAAGTTTTTCCAAACGATACTTTTGCCATGGAAGTTATTAAATTTGCTGAAACCATCGCACAGATGCCAACACTTGCATTGGTATCTACCAAAATGTTGCTCAATCAATCTTTTACAAATAACATAGAGCAACAGTTAGAACTGGAAGCACAATATCAAAATGAACTTTCAATTTCATACGATTATAGAGAAGGTGTCAATGCTTTTATAGAAAAAAGGCAGGCTCAGTTTAAGGGCAAATAAATTGCCAACAAATATGCTTGAACTGATTCATTAAAACTATGTAATATTAAAAACAGGTATGGAACTTATCAAGCAAATTGATGTTGTAGAAAACATTAGTGTCAAGGATTTTCTGAAAAATTATTTTTATCCTCAAAAGCCCTGCATTATCA
>JAOABO010000252.1 GCA_026418315.1 Bacteroidia bacterium | reverse complement strand
AAATCTACTCTCTGTTTTATATTACTTTTTGTGGCTTTCAATAATTCTTTTTCTCAAACCTTAACGGGCATTATCACCTATTCTAATGTACCCATTAAAAATGTTATTATCAGCATTAATCAAGGAGAACAGCAGTTTTTTTCTGATTCATCAGGAAGCTTTAAAGTACCCTTCAATAAAAAGAAACTAACAATCCATATTCAGTATCCCGGATTTATTCCTATTGCTATCAAATTATCCCATATTACTAAAGACACGTTGGTGCATATTGACTTACTACCAGACACATTATACTTTCAGGAAATAGACATTGTAGGCACACAACCATTAATTAGTAAAAAGCTAGACGCCTTTAATACCGAAATATATAGCGCCTGTGTTTTATCTTCATATTCTGCAAACAATTTATTTGAAGGAGCACAAAATATTGCTGGGTTAAGACCCCAATTAAACTGCAATATTTGCAACACCGGAGACATTCATATAAATGGAATGGAAGGGCCTTATAC
>JAOABO010000251.1 GCA_026418315.1 Bacteroidia bacterium | reverse complement strand
ATTCAGAGTCCGAAACAAAGAAAAGACAATTTATTGTTATTCAGAATCTGAACGCGACAATGCCGCAAAAACGCTTGGTAAAAATTGTGAAATTACAAGATTCAAAGGACTTGGAGAAATATCCCCGTCAGAATTTAAACAGTTTATTGGTAAAGATATGAAATTAAGCCAGGTAGAATACGCTCCGAAACCAACCGCAACGGAAGTTCTTGCCTTCTATATGGGCAAAAATACTCCAGAAAGAAAAGAACAATTCGGAAAACAACTCAGAAATTGTTGCGGAAAAAGTTGAAGGTATGACTCACAGGGAACCATTCACCCCTGAAAAAATAACGGGTCACTTTCATAAGAGAATGGATTATGGTTTTTTACAATATGCCTCTTATGTTATCAGAGACAGAGCAATACCAAATCTTGCGGATGGATTAAAACCTGTTCAAAGGCGAATTCTGTGGGCTTTGCACCAAATTGATGATGGCAGGTTTACAAAGGTTGCAAACTTCGTCGGTCATTGTATGCAGTAT
>JAOABO010000250.1 GCA_026418315.1 Bacteroidia bacterium | reverse complement strand
GCCTATAGATGAAGGGTTGTTTGTACCATGAATACCATAACCCCTGTAAAATCCCATCCACCTTGTTCCAAAAACTCCTCCAGGATTAACAGCCTTATTTAATATTCTAAAAACTCCCTTTGGAGTTGGAGTTGTTCTTTTACCTACAGCAATCCTAAAAGCCAAATATACTTTACTATTTACAATTAAATAAAGCCTTCTCTGATTTAATCTTATTAAAATATATTTATTCAAAATAAATCCCCCCAAAGTGCCACCCAAGTGAAATGTGACATTTTCCATTTTTGTTCCAATAAATTGATAATTTTCTACCATCAGCTAATTTGGTTTAAAGTTTTGATAACCCCGACACAAAAAATTTAATCCAAACTATTAAACAAATATTTGAATAATTCAAATCCCTCAAAAAGTGTCAATCATCTGATTGACACTTTTTATATATTTCATAACCCTAAAGGTCATATTTAATTTCCCTCTAATGTTTGTTGTTTTAATTTTTTAATATATTTTTTTATAGATAGTATAATCC
>JAOABO010000024.1 GCA_026418315.1 Bacteroidia bacterium | reverse complement strand
ACCTGATAGTGTGTTTTCCGAATGTGGATACTCTAATATTATGTTCTAATAAAATCTTTTCAAATTGTTCAGGATGGCATTGTTTTTTTAATTCAAATATGATAATATTCGTGAATACAGGTTTAATATATTCTACATAGTGGCAGGATTGTAATACTGTAAATAGGTGCTTTGCTTTTTGGTGGTCTTTTTTTAATTCCTGAATATGATTTTTCAAAGCATACAATCCTGCTGCGGCTAATATACCTGCCTGACGCATACCGCCGCCCATTTGCTTTCTAATTCTGCGGGCATTTTTAATATCTTGTTCAGAGCCAATGAGTAATGTTCCAACAGGAGCTCCTAATCCTTTTGATAAACAAACTGAAATGGTATCGCAGTATTTTCCTATATCCTTTGTAGTATAGTTGTTTTCTACAATGGCATTGAAAATACGGGCACCGTCAATGTGCAGTTTTAATTGTTGATGGCGGGTTAGTTCAAAAATTTCTTGGATAGTCTTTAAATCATAATATGTGCCACCTGCTCTATTGCAAGTGTTTTCAATAACTACCAGTGCTGTTCGGGTTAGCCAATCTGCTTGTGGGTTGATTATTGCTTCAATTTGTTGAGCTGTAATGATTCCATTTTCAGTGTTGATTAGTTTGGGTTGTACGCCTGAATGAACGGCCATTCCGCCGGTTTCATAATGATAAATATGTGAGTGAATGTCGCAAATTACTTCGTCTCCTGGTTGGGTATGAAGCCGTATAGCTATTTGATTGGCCATGGTGCCTGATGGACAAAAGAGAGCAGCGTCTTTTCCAAAAAGATCGGCTGCAAATTTTTCTAATGCATTAACGGTAGGATCTTCGCCAAATACATCGTCTCCTACTTCTGCCTTCATCATATACTCCATCATAGATGGTGTGGGGCGGGTAACTGTATCGCTTCTTAAATCAATGGTATTGCTCATTGATGAAAATTTTTAATTTTTTGAAAGTGATGGATGGTTTCTTTTGCAGGATTAGCCAAACGGTTATTTGCACTTTGAGACGCTATTTCAAGGTATTTTTTTACTCTGTCGTCAAAATAATTGATTTTAATAAGTGCATCAAAGGCATTGGTTTTAATTGTAAAATCAAATGATGGGGAAGCATACAGGATAATTTTATCAATACAGTTTTTATTTTTTGTTTGTAGGTATTCAATAGCAAGAGCAGTAATTTCAATTTTTTTATCTGCAGATGGGTATTTGGTGGATTGAGATAATTGAATAATTCGCTGATATTCTGACGGAAAATGGTCATATAACAACCACATTAGCTTTTGAATATTAATGTACGATTTAGTTTTGGTTAAGCACTGAAAATAGGTTTCTTTCAATGATGCATGAATTCTTTTTGTATTTTCAATCACCGTGCGTGTAACCAATGGGTGGGCATTCATTAAAGCGTCCTTTATAATATTTAAACTTTCTGCATTAGTAGTATCATCAAGTAACTGTTTTACAATTTCAGATTTAATGGCATGAAAGGATTCTTTCCAATATCTTTCTTGTAAAAAGGTTCTTTTTTTATTTAAGTCAAATGTGTTAAGTGAAGTTATTGCATCGTATCTATCTAGCATATATTGAGCATACATTGCTTGATTGATGAGCATTTCATAAGGTTTGTCAAAACTTATTTTTTTCAGAATATTAGAGTTGGGGTCAAAAAGAATGTAACGAATGTTTTTATTTTTTTCAAAAGATAATTTGACGACTTCGTCTTTTTTAGTTATCCATTCTGTTTTTGAAATGAATGTTCCATCGTCAAAATGAATTTCAAAAATAACGGGCATTTTGAATACATCTACATTGTCTTTGCACTCATGAGTTTGACTGATATAAAATATGCCGCTTTTTTCATTATTGGTTTCATATAATTCAAATTTTACATTAAAATGTGGTTCACCGCCTTTGAATATCCATTCGTCAAAAAACCAATCTAAATACATTCCTGTTTCTTCATATATAGCAGTGAGTAGGTCATAAGTTTCTACATTGGAGTAGGGATGTTTTTGTAGATATCTTTTAATAGAACTATCAAATTGTTTTTTCCCTATCACATATTTCAACATGTGCAAAACATAGGCGCCTTTTGGATATATTCTTGTGGTGCCTGTATTGGAGTGGGCTATTGGGAATAAATTTTTTTCAGATTCTTTCAAAATGTTGGTAATTGCTGATTTTCTTAGCCAATCATAATGGTCGTTTCCAAAATATTCTTTTTCTACTAACCAATTGTAATGGGTAGCAAAACTTTCTTGTAGCCACACGTGTGCCGGTGAACGGGCAGTTACATAATCTCCAAACCATTGATGAGCCAGTTCGTGCGCTGCTACGGGTAAAAAATCGCGGTCGTTGATTGAATAATCATCTGAAAGAAAGAAATCTCCGAAAATAGTGGCAGTAGTGTTTTCCATAGCACCATACATATACTCTTGTACAGGTATAACAGAATATTGTTCCCATGGATATTTTAATCCTGTTTCTTTTTCAAGAAAGTCCATCATTTGTGCGGAGTATCTGAAAGTGGTATCTGCACAATATTCTTTTTTTGGATAGTAATAAGCATATATTTTTACTCCACTTTTGCTTATAAAATTTTTGGCTTTGTATTTACCAATAGCCAGCATAATAAGATAAGGAGCGTGTGGCTTGTTCATTTTAAAGTGCCATTCTGAAAGATGATTTTTCAATTCTTTCTTTTCTAATAGCACACCGTTTGAAATAACTTGATAGTTTTTATTAAAACGAATTATTATATCTTGTGTAATTTTATCTGACATATCATCAAACATAGGTATCCAGTGTCTGTTATCAATTCCTTGACCTTGTGTCCATATTTGTCTTTGAGAATAGGGTAGAGTATCATTCCATCCTATAAAATACAATCCTTTTTTGGGGACACATTCATAATGAATGGTAATGCTACTGAATTCGTTTTTTGACAATTTTTCAGGGAAATAGATGTAGAGTAAATTATTTTTTTGTTTAAACTGTTGAATTGTTTTTCCTTTCCATGAAATGTTATTTATTTTTATATCTACTGCATCTAAAATTAAACTATCCAGATTTTCTCTTAAGGATACAAAAGAATGAGTAACAGTACCCATTACTTTGGATTGTATGGTGTCAAACTCTAATATTAGGTACAAATGCTGAAAATCTACCAGTTGTTCTCTTGCGCTGGTGCCATTATCTTTGTAGTAGCAATGAAACTGATTGGATTGTGCGTTAGTATATTTGTTTGCAATAATTAATACAAGAAATAATAGTGAACAGATTTTTTTCATATTCAATAAAATTTATGCGGACAAAGTAAGGATAAAAAAATGAAATGTAGATATTTTTTGGTATTTGCTTGAACAGTTGTGGGTTTAATGTTTCAGTTGAGAAAAATTATTTTGAGAAAATTTGACTTTAAATGATATATAAAAGAGCCAAAAAATTACTAATAGTCCTCCATAAGTTAATATTTTGAAGTGATCATAATATTCATTGAATGTGCCAAGTATAATTTTTAGATTGAAGCAAAAAAATACAAGCATGAATATTAACCAATTGAGTTTTGATACTTGGTTCGTTATTAAATAATGAATAAGAACAGAAGTAGCAGGCATTTGTAATATAAAAGCATAATGTTGCTGATGCGGAAAAATAATTGGAATAAGTGCAGATATATATGAAAAATCAAAAAACAAACGAAATACATTACTTACTTTATTAAAGGGCATTGAACGAATGACAAGCAGAGCTGATGAAATGAAAATAATTCTGGCTATTAATATAAGATTTTTTACTTGTTCAATATTTAAATCTACTATATATCTTCTGATTGGAAGAGCATACACATCATTGGTGTTTTTATGAAACAAAGTGCTGATAAGAGTGGTGATGCTATGAAAACTTCGCTCCTCTGTATCTAATAGATGTTTGGTATCAAAAGGATTAATCAGTAATAACCATTGTTTCATACAATCTGAGTAAAAATGAATGGGTAGCCATATAGCAGGTATCAGCAAAAACAGTAAAATAAAAAAAATAGTGTAGAATGATGTTTTCCAATAACCTCTGTAAAGGTAATAGACAAGAATAGGAAGTGATAAAAGTTTAATATTGATAGAAAGAGCCAACAATAGAGCAGACAAAATGTGTTTTTCTTCATAAAGATATTTTAAAGAATATAGTATTAAAAAAAGAATAAGTATTGTAACTTGGGCTGAATGGTAATTCTCTCTGATAAAGCGAAGATTGATTAATAAAAGTAAAGTATAGAAGACAAATTGTGTTTTGTGAGTCAGTTTTGAGATATTTAAAAAAATCGCTATTTGAATAATAATGTAATATAACAAAACAGAATTAAGCATTAACCATAATAAAGCACTCATTTGAGAGGCAAGAAAAGTAAATGGATATATCATGTATGCAAAAAGTAATGAGTAATAGTAATAATACCCATCAATAAAAGAATGAGAATAAGGATTGATACCTTTCATAAGATCTATAGCAGCTAGCTTATAAATGTCAAAATCACTCCTACCTGATGACTCAATGAAAGAAACAATAAAACTTGCAGTAAAAAATAAAACAGTCCAATGCTTTTTTTTGATGTTCATGATGAACCAATCAATTGATTTCATCGCCTCTGAGTATTCTGTATGATTTTCTTGCATCGGGTACAAACAAACTTCCGGGATAATCATTGAGCAACTTCAAATAATATTCCATGGCTTTTTGTTTATCATTTAGTTGATATTGATATAGTTTTGCTAATTCATAAACAGCATCATCGGCATACATTTCTTGTGGATAAAAATTAATAATGTTTAAATACATTTGCTCGGCCATTTTCCAATCTTGTTTAAGTTCATAAATTTTTGCCTTTTGGTAAAAAATATCATCTTCTAATGAATGGTTAGTAAATTTTTGATTAATAGAATCTAACACCAAAATAGCACTATCCAGTTTGTTTTGAAAAATCAGTAGTTCAGATTTTGCAAAGTATTTTAACGGTAGTCCGGTAGAGTCATTAAATAAAGCATTTGAAATCAATACGGATAGTTGCATAGCGTCGTTGGCTATCAGTTTAGAAGTGGCACCTTTTAATATATCTGCTTGAGATTTAGCGAGTTTAAATTCACCTGAGTAAAAACTAATTTTGGCTCTTTTATACTGTGCTTCTTGTCCGATTTCTTCATACTTAAATTCTTTTTCCACTTGCATACATAATAATATAGCTTCCCATAACCTGTTTTGTAAGATATATACATCAGCTAATTTTAATTTCAATGAAGCTTTCATGTCTGGCTTTATTTGTTGCTTCTCTATAAATGCACTTAATAAACTGTCTGCTCTTGAAAATTGCCCTAAATATTTGGATTCAATATCTGCTAAATGAATGATCAGCGGATAAATGATTCCTGAATTTTGATTTTCTTTTATGTATTGATATATTTGTTTTTCCAGATTGATAACAGTTTCTTTTGACACATTTGGTTTTTGTATAATAGCAAGATATTTATTTTGTAAGTAACCCAGCCGTGCACTTTCGTAAAAAGGATTGGATTTCCCTTTTTTAATCATTTCTTCATAGCATTTTTCAGCCACATCATATTTTTGATTTTTAGCACAGGTTTGGCAAAATTGTAACATTTTTAATCCTTCGTCACTTACTCTTTTATCGTATGATTTGATTTGAGTAAATGCTTGTTCATAATCTCCTTGTTGAACCAGTAAAAAAATGAGAAGGTCTGTGTATATAGTATTATCAGGATATTTTTGCAATCTTTTAATGATTTCTTGTTTAAGAATAGGTTGGTTGATTTGGGTTGTATCGTTGGGGTTGTGTGCTAATAAGGTTTGTAGTTGATTTTGTACATTTTGTAGTTCACCAGGATTAGAGTAGAGAATGTCTAAATACACATTCATGAGCGATTTGTAATCTTTTAATTGCTGAAATAGTTCAGCTTTTTCATAATAAAAGGGATAATCTGTTATTTTTTGTCCTTTTTCATATACCTTCATAGCATTATCAATCATTTGATATTTAATAAATTGATTGGCGGTGAGTTTTATAGTGTTAATATCATTTGGTAGTTTTTGAATAGCTTTTTCATAATATTGTTGTGCTTTCTTTTCATTATTTTGAAGATAATACAAATATCCCCAATAAACATAAAGATCGCTTCTGTAGGGTGTTCTTTTGATTTGCTTATTCATCAATTTGTCTGCTTCGCTGAATTTTTTGGTTCCTATCAATGCTTCATAATAATAGTCAAACCAATAGTCAGGGGCAGCGTCATAAACTTCTTGCAAAATGGGTATGGCTTTTTCATAATCTTTTTGTAATAAATAGGAATGAACTAATTGATATTTTTGTTGATAACTCATTTGTGCAGTTAAGTACTGAGTACATAATAATATCAAGCAAAGCAAAAGAAGTTTGACATTAATACATTTCATGTAAACAAAGAATTTAGCACAATAATACAAAATTATTGGAATGACTGAATAAGCAAATATGGATTGAACTTACAAATCGGCAGCTTCTGCAATGAGTTGAGCAATATCTTTTACACTTACAGTATTTTCTTTTTGAAAATGTTTTACACCATCGTTTAACATCAAATTACAGAAAGGACATGCCACCGCAATAACATCCGGTTGATGAGACAATGCTTCTTCTGTTCTTTCATTATTTACTTCTTTTATGCCCTTTTCTGCTTCTTTGAAAATTTGAGCGCCACCAGCTCCACAGCATAATCCTTTAGCCCGGCTCCTTTTCATTTCGGACAGTTCGGCATCCAGTTTTTCAATTACTTGTCTTGGGGCTTCATAGATATTATTTGCACGACCTAAATAGCAAGGGTCGTGGTAAACAATTTTTTTTCCTTTAAAACTTCCACCTTGTATTTTGATTTTGCCGGAGTCCAGTAGTTGTTGTAATAATTGTGAATGATGAATTACTTCATAATGTCCGCCTAATGCAGGATATTCGTTTTTCAAAGTATTAAAACAGTGTGGGCAGGCGGTAACTATTTTTTTTACACCATAATTGTTTAGGGTTGTAATGTTTTGCATGGCTTGCATCTGAAATAAAAATTCATTACCCGCTCTTTTGGCAGGATCGCCTGTACAGGTTTCTTCAGTTCCAAGAACGGCAAAAGATACGCCGGCTGCGTTCAAAATTTTAGCCAAAGCTTTTGTAATTTTTTGCGCTCTTTCATCAAAGCTACCAGCACAACCTACCCAAAATAAATACTCAACTTGTTCTCCATTAGCAATGACTTCTGATAATTGTTTGATTTTGAGATTACTCATACAATGATATATGTTCCGTTGAATGGCAATAATAAGTAAAACTTGAGTAATAGACAACTTTTGTTTTATTGTGAATGAAAATTTAATGCAATCTATTTGTTTAACTTTTTTAGTAAAAAATTAAACAAATTAAAAAAATGTTTTGTATATTTGCGACCATGAGTAAAGAATACGATATAGCTCTATTAGAAAAACTAACCAATATCAAAGCCCATACTATACGAATATGGGAACAAAGATATAATTTACTTAATCCTCATAGAACTCCCACGAATATAAGAGTTTATAACGACTATCACTTGCAAAAAATATTAAATGTCAAGTTGCTCATTGATTATGGATACAAGATTTCAGAGGTTGCTGATATGGATGATGAACAAATCAAATCTACTACACTTAATATTTTAAAAACAACTCAGCAAACATCTAATATTGTCCTTGAGTATTTTCAAAATGAATTAATTCTTGCTACTGAGAATCTTAATGAAATACATTTTGAGAGAACCTATCTCAATGCAATTAATAAATATGGGATTTATAAAACTGTCAAGGATATTGTCTATCCATTTTTGAATAGAATTGGTATTTTGTGGTCAATAGGAAATATATCTCCATTACAAGAACATTTTGCTTCACAGATTATTATCAGAAAGATACAATCTGCCATTGATGCGTTGGATATTTCAGTAAGTTCTAAAACTTCTTATTTGCTTTTTTTACTTCCAAATGAATATCACCAAATACCGCTCTTGTTTTCTAACTATATACTCAGAAGTCACAAGAAGCATACCTATTATTTAGGAGAAGATGTACCTGTTCAAAATGTAGTAAGGGTATGCAAAGAGAAGTCAGTACATTATCTTGTAAGTTTTGTAACTGCTGGAATTGATAAGGATTTTGTTGAAAAAGTAAACTATCTTGTAAAAAATATTCCCGAGCACTCTAAGCTGATTATGGGAGGAAGTAAAATGCACTTAGATGAACTTTCATGTTTTATAAATTCAAAAAAAATAATCTATAACCGAAGCATTGAAGATTTTTTGAAATTAATTTAAAAAAACCATGATAGATTGTTTAAAAAATTTAATAAAAAATTAAACAAAAAATGAAAAGCAAGACCATCGTAATTGGAAGTGGAATTTCAGGTTTAGCCGCCAGTGCTTATTTAGGCCAATATTCAGATGTACTGGTTGTTGAAAAAAACAAATCTATCGGAGGTAGAGCGAGACAAATGGAAGATAGCGGATTTAAATTTGATATGGGGCCTAGCTGGTATTGGATGCCTGATATTTTTGAAAAATTCTTTCTTGATTTTGGATATTCATCTCATCAATTTTACGAATTGATTCGTCTTAATCCATCGTTCCAAATTATTTTTGAAGATGACGTATTAGTAGTTCCAGATAATAAGAAAGATATCATTCTTCTTTTTGAAAAATACGAAAAGGGTTCAGGAGATAAGTTAGTTGATTATTTAAACGATACTAAACATTTGTATGATGTAGCCGTCAATAAAATGTTGTATAAGCCCTATGTTTCTGCTAAAGATTATTTAAGTAAAGATGTTTTAGATTGGAAACTCATTTCTTCATTGTTCCTTAATGTCAGTTATTCAATCAGAAAACGATTTAAAAATCCGAAATTGATTCAGTTATTGGAATTTCCTGTTATTTTTCTTGGTGCTACGGCTAGTCAAATTCCATCGCTTTATGGTTTAATGAATTATGCAGCTCTTGAATTAGGTACCTGGTATCCATTAGGTGGAATGTATGAAATTATTAAGGCCATTCAGAGTGTTGCAGAAAAACAAGGAGTTGAAATTCAAACTGCTACAGAAGTACATCAAATAGTTGTAAAAAACAATAAAGCCATAGGAGTAGAAACCAATAAAGGTTTTTATATGGCGGATGTTGTATTATCTTCTGCCGATTATGCTTTTACTGAAACGAAACTTTTAGATAGTTCTTATGCTAATTATAATACAGAATATTGGAATAAGAGAACTTTTGCTCCTTCTGCTTTGATATTCTATCTTGGTGTCAATAAAAAAATATCTCGTCTTCTTCATCATAATTTATTTTTTGACTCTGATTTTGAAAAACATATTCAAACAGTTTATCAATCATACGAGTGGCCCAATAATCCTCTTTTTTATTTGTGTGTGCCTTCTAAAACGGATAATAGTATTGCTCCACCAGGCACAGAAAACTTATTTATTCTAATACCTGTTGCAATTGGTTTGGAAGATAATACAAATATTCACCATCAGATATTCAATAATGTTCTCTCTCGAATAGAAAAATTCACGGGAGAAAACATACGAGATAGTATTGTAATCAAGCATACATACAGCGTCAGTAATTTCATTGAAGATTACAACTCATTCAAAGGAAATGCTTATGGATTGGCCAATACTTTGTTTCAAACAGCTACTTTTAAACCTAAAATGATTAATCAAAAAATAAAAAATTTATTTTACACGGGTCAGTTAACAGTGCCGGGTCCGGGAGTACCGCCATCTCTTATATCGGCAAAATTATCCTCTCAACTGATTTATAACTATCTAAAACAAAAAAACTATGAAAGAGTTGTATGATAAAGTATCTCAAAAAATCAGTAAAGTGCTAACCAATTCGTATAGTACGAGTTTTTCTATTGGCATTAGAGCACTTTCTGCCCACATTCGCAATGATATTTATGCTATTTACGGATTTGTAAGGTTAGCCGACGAAATTGTGGATAGTTTTCATGATTTTGATAAAAAAACATTATTAGATGAACTTAAGAAAGAGACCTATCAATCTATTGAAAGAAGAATATCCACTAATCCAATACTGAATAATTTTCAAGAAACGGTAAACAAATATAAAATTGATAATGAACTTATTGACGCATTTTTTAGGAGTATGGAAAATGATTTATACCAAAATGTACATAGCTACTCTTCTTATAATGATTACATATATGGCTCTGCAGAAGTGGTGGGGCTTATGTGTTTAAGAGTGTTTGTAAATGGTAATGATGAAAAATATATGTACTTAAAACCCTATGCTCAAGCATTAGGAGCTGCATTTCAAAAAGTTAATTTTCTGCGTGATATGAAGGATGATTATTACAGGTTAGGTAGAATTTACTTTCCTTCAATCAATTTTAATGATATTAATTCCAAAACATTGTTGGAAATAAAATCGGATATTGAAAATGACTTTAGAAATGCAGAAATAGGCATAAGACAACTACCCGACTGTTGTAAATTTGGGGTATATGTGGCCTATGTTTACTATAAAGGATTGTTTTACAAAATTTTATCCCTACATCCTTCTATGCTATTAAAACAAAGAATCAGGATATCCAATTTTAGAAAAATACTTTTATTTTTGAAATCATTCATTGAGTACAAAATGAGATATGTTTAAAAAAAATTTAATTATGTTGTTATTTAATTTTTTAATGATGCCGATAGAATCTCAAAATCAAAAATTAATATCTATTCGGCAAGAATTTGAACTTTACAAAGATAATCCATCCAAGTGCCTTTATTATATTAATGAATTAGAAAAAACTAATATTCCTGAAATTCAGGGATACAGAGCAATGTTTTCCTTTATGATGGCCAATCATTCTTTTGATCCTTTTAGTAAATGGCACTATTTTCTGAAAGGAAAAAAAATACTTGAAGAACAGATAAATAAAAATAAACAAAATATAGAACTTCGTTTTTTGAGGTTTGTAATACAAACCAATATTCCCTCTATTTTAGGATACTATCAATCTACTAATGAAGATAAATCAATATTATTGGATGCTTTAAAGAATAACAAGATAAGCGATGAAGATTTAAAAAACAGAATGATTAAAATATTAAAACAAAATAAAAATTTAAGTGAATCTGAAAAAAACATTTTATGAATGCAATCACCCCCATTTATGTAGTATTGGTAAATGAAAAGGATGAAGAACTTGGCTTGATGGAAAAAAATGAAGCGCACCAAAAAGGTCTTTTGCACAGAGCTGTTTCTGTACTTTTATTTAATACAAAAGGTGAATTACTCCTTCAACAAAGATCTTTTAATAAATATCATTCAGCAGGTTTGTGGTCTAATACATGTTGTACTCACCCGTATCCACAGGAAAGTACAAAAAACGCAGCCATAAGAAGATTAAGAGAAGAAATGGGAATAGTTGTAAACGATATGATAAGTTTTGACAAAATAATTTATTATGTAGAATTTGATAATAACATGAAGGAGCACGAGCTGGATCATATTTTTATTGGTATTTCAGATGCAGTACCTATCATCAATGCAGAAGAAGTAAGTGATTTCAAATATGTACAATTAGATGATTTAAAAAATCAACTACAACAAAATCCACAAAAATTTACATACTGGTTCAATTTAATAATGAATACATTAAATTTACCCGACATTAAATCTATTTTAAAGAATACAAACTATGATGCTTAACTTGCTAATTATCTTAATGACTTATATTTTAATGGAAGGAATAACCTGGTTCACTCATAAGTATATTATGCACGGTATTATGTGGAAATTCCATGAAGACCACCACGATAACCGAAAGAAAAAGCATACTTTTTTTGAAAAAAATGATATTTTCTTTTTAATATTTGCAATTCCTTCAATGGTGATGTTTCTTACAGGTACAATAATAGCAGAATATCGTTTTTTAATATTTATTGCAGCAGGCATTACATTGTATGGTATAACCTATTTTTTTATACATGATGTTTTAATACACAGAAGATTCAGGTTTTTGGATAAATTGGATAACAGGTATTTTAGAGCATTAAGAAGAGCGCATAAAGCCCATCATAAGCATTTAGGAAAAGAAGATGGCGAGTGTTTTGGGTTATTATTGGTTCCTAAAAAGTACTTTAAAGATTCTAATTCGGTTTCAATTACTTCAAAAAAATAATGGCATATCAGCATTTTATTTACATAATTATTGATGGATTAGTAATATTTTTTCCGTTTATTTTTTCTTTTCATAAAAAATTCAGATTTATTAAAGAGTGGAAACATTTTTTAGTATCAAATAGTTTGGTTACATTAGTATTCATTATTTGGGATATCGTCTTCACTGATAAAGGCATTTGGTGGTTTAATGAAAAATATACTTTGGGAATTAAGATATATAATTTGCCATTAGAAGAAGTTTTGTTTTTCATTTGTATTCCTTATTCGTGTGTTTTTAGTTATTATGTAATAGAGAAATATATTAAAATATCCAAATCTATAAGTACTATAAAAGCATTTTATATGTTACTTATGATAGGTTTAATTTTAGGTTTATTTATTTTTCCATTTCGTCAATATACATATATTACGTTTTTTCTTATATTGTTTACTTTAATGGCAATTGTATTATCAGGGTATTGGTTGTTTCTGAAAAAGTTTCTAGTAACATATTTTTTTATTATCCTATTTTTTATTTTATCCAATGGAACATTAACAGGTGGATTGTTTTTGGAAGAACCTGTTGTTTTTTACAACCCAAACCATATTATAGGATGGAGAGTAGCCGGAATTCCATTTGAGGATTTCTTTTACGGTATGTTGTTGATTTTATGGAATATATTAGGGTTCAAACTAACTAAAAAATTAATCTCGTAATAAATTCTTTAAGATAATCAAATTTCATAGGTTATAAATTTTTTCCATTCGTAACAAATTTGATTATTTTTATTTCAATTTTATTCCTCTTATCATATTCCTGTAACATTCAGAGACACCTAAATACACTTTATTTCGTATAAATAATGAAAAATTAAATAGATGAAAACAATATCAATAACACAAAAAATTTATAACTATGAAAACAATATGGATAGCCCTGTTTTCAATGACTGTCCTTACAGTCAATGGGCAAATGGCATCACTCACCACCAATACGGATAATCCAAAAGGTGCTGAGTATTGGAATAAAATAGCCCGTGAAAAAAATCTGACTGATAAAGAAACAGCAGAGTTTGTTCATTCACATCTGGCGGATAATACTATTTTTCAGAAACCAATTACATCTTCTCCGCCTCATGTTATGCAATCTTGTACAAATATGGATTTTGAATCGGGCAACCTCATAGGATGGACTACCTCCACAGGTTATCATCCTCAATATAATGCTATAGGGTGCTGTCCTTTTGGCGGAGGTGCACAGTTAATTACAAATGGAACTGCAACAGACCCTTGTGGTGGGTTTCCTGTAGTATGTCCGGGCGGAAATTTTTCATTAAGGTTAGGAAATAACCAGGTAGGCGGCAGAGCAGATAGAATAGAGCAGACATTTTTAGTTACACCTTCCAATGCTTATTTTACCTACAAATATGCTGTAGTTTTACAGGAACCTGGCCATACTCCAATTAATCAACCAAAGTTTGAAATTGAAATGTTTGACCAAAACGGAAATGCCATTCCATGTACGTATTACAGTGTAACGGCCGGACAAGGTATTCCTGGTTTTCAAAATTCTACAACCTGTCCTGGTGTAATTTTTAAGCCATGGTCTAGCGTATCTGCTGACCTTACTTCTTACATAGGACAAAATGTAACTATTCGTTTTACTACTTATGATTGTGCTCTTGGCGGACATTATGCATATGCATATATTGATGGTTCATGTTTTTCTTTTCCACAAACTCAACCTGACACAATTTGTGTTGGACAAAGTAAAACACTATGTGCACCTTCCGGATTTTCTGCTTATGTCTGGAATGGAACAGGTGTTAATGGAAATACAAATCAATGCGTTACTGTGAGCAATCCTGGTACTTACGCTGTTCAAACAACCATGTTTACCGGATGTCCGGGTCCTACTTTTTATTTTCCGTTATATAATCATCCTACACCCAATGCTAATTTTAATATTGGAAACAGTAATACAACTTGCGGACTAACGGTTAATTTTCATAATACATCCAGCAATGCAGGTGGAAATACTTATTGGTACTGGTCTTTTGGTGATGGTAATACTTCTACTTTGCAGAACCCTGTTCATACCTATTCTTCTGCAGGTCAATATAGCGTTACTTTAATTGTAGGTAATTCGTATGGATGTTATGATACAACAGGTATGCTCGTAGATGTGAATAATCCTGTTCATGCGGACTTTGTGTATAACAGTGTTTGCCTTGGTACACCAGTTTCTTTTACCAATACCAGTACTGTTAATCAGGGTGCTATTACAGGTAATCAGTGGTTTTTTGGTAATGGTGCTATATCCAATCAAAATAATCCTTCATATACGTATTCTCTTGCAGGAATTTATTCTGTGACACTGGTTGCAACAAGTAATAAGGGGTGTCAAGACACTGCCGTTAAATTGGTTCAGATTTATCCTACACCAAGTGTTTCTTTTACAGCCAATAATGTATGTTTGGGAAGTCCTGTTAATTTTAGCAGTAATGCTAATGTAAGCAGTGGAAGCATTATCTCTTATTCGTGGAATTTTGGAAACGGACAAAGTTCTTCACAAGTAAACCCAAGTTGTTTATATACTTCTGATGGAAATTACAATGTATCTTTGGTTGTTACAACTAATTATAATTGCATCAACATCTATTCTGCCACTGTTCAGGTGTATCCTTTGCCAAATGTGAATTTTACAGCAGCTAATGTGTGCTACGGAACATCTACTCAATTTACAAATTTATCCTCTATTTCTTCAGGTAGTATTGTTTCTTACAATTGGAATTTTGGTAATGGTCAATTCTCTAATCTCATTCAACCGCAAAATGCATATTCCTCTGCAGGCATCTATTCTGTAATACTTACAGCGGTCAGTAACTATAATTGTAGCAGTAATATTACTAAAACGGTGGAAGTATATCCTTTACCCAATGCTCAATTTTCTGTAAATAATAATTGTGTAAATAGTTCTATCAATTTTAATAATTTAAGCAACGTGGCTTATGGACAAATTGTACAACACCAATGGAATTTTAGCAATGGTGCCGCCTCTAATGTAATATCTCCGTCCATTATTGTGAATAATCCTGGTATTTACACAGCAAGCTTAATAGTAGTCAGCAATTTTGGTTGTATGGCTTCTGTTACCCATACTTTTGAAGCATATCCTTTACCTAATGTTTTGTTTTCATTCAATAATGTATGTGAAGGCGTACCTGCTTATTTTACCAATAACAGCAATATATCATCCGGAAGCATTGTATCTTACCAATGGAATTTTGGCAATGGATTAATTTCTAATCAGATGAATCCGAATGTATTGTATAGTGCTGGAAATTATGTGGTAAATTTAACAGCAACATCAGACAAAAACTGTATTTCATCAGCAAGTAATACAGTAACTGTATATGCCACACCGGTTGCACAGTTTTCTGTCAATACAGTATGTTTTAATCACCCCAATGTTTTTGTAAATCAAAGTAGCATTAGTAGTGGTAGTATTTCAAAATTCAGATGGGATTTTGAAAACGATGGAATATGGGACGATTCAGTGAATGTGAATCCTTTACATATTTATCCAAATAGCGGAGTGTATAAAGCCAAATTGCAAGCTGTTAGCAACAGTGGTTGTGTTCATCAAATATTGAAAAATGTAATAGTACATGCCAATCCGGTGGCTGATTTTTCAAGTAACAGAACGTGTTTGGGTGATGAAACGCATTTCACCAATTCCTCTTATTCAATAGATGGAATGATAACTGCTTATTACTGGGATTTGAACGCAGATGGTTTTTATGATAATGTTTCTCAACATCCTTCGTTTACTTATCCTGCACATGGCAGTTATTTAATAACATTAGAAGTACAAAATGAATATGGTTGTGTCAACGTGGTTAAAAAACCGGTTTACGTAAATCCAAATCCTAATCCCATATTTTCAATAGATAATCCCGCTGGTTGTCCTAAACATTGTGTGGTATTTCAAAATCATTCTTCAATTGTAAGTGGACATATTCAAACATATCAATGGAATTTTGGAGATGGTGGCATATCTGAAACATCTAATAACTTTAACATCATTCATTGCTATGACAAAAGTGGCATTTACAGTGTGATATTAAAAGCAGTTTCAGATAGCGGATGTATTGGTAGTTATGTATTACCCAATAGCGTTCAGATATATCCTGTACCTGTTGCCGGGTTTATAACCAATCCTGACAGGGTGTTGGATGAAATGGAACCTTTAGAAGTTATCAATATATCCAACGGTGCTACTTTGGTAACATATACTTTAAGCGATGGTAGCACATACAATATTCCTGATTTTACATATAATGTGCAACAAGAAGATATGGAAAAATTATGGATATATCAAAAAGTGATCAATCAGTATGGCTGCAAAGATTCTTTAATGAAGGTTATAGAAATTGTACCGGGTTTTGCCATTTATTTTCCAAATGCTTTTACACCTAACAGCGATAATTTGAACGATGGATTTACAGGTAAAGGGTATGGAATTAAAGAATTTAAAATGAGTGTGTATGACAGATGGGGACATTTAATTTACGAAACCGATGACATTAACCAACCTTGGGACGGAAAAGATGCAACTAAAAATGAATTAGTGCCCAATGATACTTATGTGTGGAAAGCAATTGTAAAAGATAAAAGAAGCAAAGCCCATGAATTTGTAGGCAGAGTAAATGTGGTAAGATAAACGTGATATTATACTATAGTATCTTGTGAAAAATAAAAAAATCCTTTCTTTTTGGAAAGGATTTTTTGTAGCCCGTACGGGAATCGAACCCGTGTTTCATCCGTGAAAGGGATGCGTCCTAACCCCTAGACGAACGGGCCATATATTATTTTGGAGCGGCAAATATAGATAATAAATTTTGTATTTTCCAAATAATCATCCAAAAAATTTTCATTTTTGTGGCAAAAAAATGAAGTTAGCACTTATACAAACTTCTCTTGATTGGGAAGATAAGCAAAAAAACCTGGAGCATTTTGAAAGAATAATTGACAAAAGTGAAGATAACATAGATGTTTTCATATTACCTGAAATGTTTACTACCGGTTTTACAATGAACACCACTCAGTTAGCCGAAAAATTAAATGGGCCTACTACACAGTGGATGTTGAAAAAAGCATACGAGAAAAACGCTTGCGTTACCGGAAGTATAATTACTACTGACGGAAAGCATTATTTTAATACTTTGCTTTGGGTTTATCCCAATCAATCCTATCAATTTTATCCCAAACGACATTTATTTAGAATGGCAGGAGAACAT
>JAOABO010000249.1 GCA_026418315.1 Bacteroidia bacterium | reverse complement strand
AATAGAAAGAGAAACTATACCTTTTTGTTTGCAGGAAGATATGCACCTGAAAAAAATGTTCAGACGCTATGGAATGTATTTATTGAACTATGTGAGGAATATCCTAATAATTGGATATTGTTGTGTGCTGGAAAAGGGAATGTGCCCGCTATACAACATCCTCAGATTAAGCACCTTGGTTTTTTGCAGCCAAATGAGTTAGCAGATGTATTATTAAACACAGATGTGTTTATTTTGCCTAGTAAATTTGAACCATGGGGTGTTATTATTCATGAGGTAACTACTGCCGGCCTTCCTGTTATTACTTCTAATACAGTAGGAGCGAATGATTTTTTTGTTAGACACCAAGAAAATGGTTTTATATTTGATATTAATTGTAAAAAAGAACTCAAGCAATATCTTATTTACATGATGAAAGTTAGTGATGAAGAGTATTTTAGAATGAGTGACAAAAGTTATGAATTATCAACACAAGTAACAACTCAAAATTGGATAAAAAAAATTTATCATCTTTGCAAAATATGAAAAC
>JAOABO010000248.1 GCA_026418315.1 Bacteroidia bacterium | reverse complement strand
AATAGAAAGAGAAACTATACCTTTTTGTTTGCAGGAAGATATGCACCTGAAAAAAATGTTCAGACGCTATGGAATGTGTTTATTGAAATATGCGAGCAATATCCTAACAAGTGGACATTGTTATGCGCTGGAAAAGGGAATGTACCCGCCATACAACACCCACAGATAAAACATCTTGGTTTTTTGCAGCCAAGTGAGTTAGCAGATATTTTATTAACTACAGATGTGTTTATTTTACCTAGTAAATTTGAACCATGGGGTGTTATTATTCATGAAGTAACTACTGCTGGACTTCCAGTAATAACTTCTAATGCAGTAGGAGCAAATGATTTTTTTGTAAGACACACAGAAAATGGATTTATATTTGATATTAATTGTAAAGAAGAATTGAAGCAATATCTTATTTACATGATGAAAGTTAGTGATGAAGAGTATTTTAGAATGAGTGACAGAAGTTATGAATTATCAACACAAGTAACAACTCAAAATTGGATAAAAAAAATTTATCATCTTTGCAAAATATGAAAAC
>JAOABO010000247.1 GCA_026418315.1 Bacteroidia bacterium | reverse complement strand
CCATTGTACCTTTTTATCAAAAGGGTCGTGAGCACGGCTTATCAGGAAAGGGATATTTTTATTTGGTGTAAAATTTAAAATGTTCTTGACACCTATTGTTATATCTGTTTTCTTAAATGAATAAGTTGCCTGCATGTTTTGAATAGAATAAACGGGGCTTTTATCGGGGCGAGGGTCTAATGCTCCGGCTTTTGGTAAAATCATACTTCCATAGATGCTCCCGGTATATTCCAAACGTATTTTGTTTTTCATCCATCGGATTATCCAATTGGCTGACCATGGCTCGGAAAGCATAATTCTTTTCTTCACATGACTTTGAACAACATAATTGTCAAAAAAGGAAAGAGAAAGTATGGATTGTAAATGGTTATGATAATTTATTTGTAATTGAACAGACACGCCTCTGTTTATTGAATAATCGTTTTTATTCAGGTTAGAATAAATAATTTTATCAGCATGAGAATAGTCAGGCACAATACGATTAGAAAAATAAACATACCACATATTAATGTCTGTAGAAAGTTGAAAGTATTGTT
>JAOABO010000246.1 GCA_026418315.1 Bacteroidia bacterium | reverse complement strand
TACAATGACACTACTAATCGGTCTTTATCTTTAATCAATTCTTCTTTTAATGAGTTGTCTTTAATAAAATATTGTTGCTTATCTTTTTGAATGATAAAAAAACCGGTTAAAGCAGGAAAAATTAATTTATTTTCATATTCTAATCCATTACCAAGCAAGTTCACATCCGGAATATTTTTGTTTTTATATAAATAGGCCACAGAACGATTGGTTTTATTGATAATCATAATGGGATGACGGGCGTTCAACTCATCAGGCAGTATAAAATAATTCTGATTGGTTTCAAAAACGCCCGCAATTATATACGGTACTTCTTCGCATATTTTCTGAAATTTATTTTGACCATATAGATATAAGGTTCTGGTATCATCATTTTTATTATAAAAAGAATAAAACACATTCCCTTTATTGGTACACAATAAGTTAGATGGAAAGCTATAATTATCAGGATAAGAATTAAATTTTTGTGTAGTAATTTTCATTTTATCAAAATCAAAATTCAATATTCCTTTTTTAAAATATCTGATTCCGTTTTTATCAGTAAC
>JAOABO010000245.1 GCA_026418315.1 Bacteroidia bacterium | reverse complement strand
AGAACGAAATTCCTGCTGCACAAAAATTAGTCAAACCTTATAATGATTTTTTAGAAAAAAATAAAAATACCCTCCCAACATGGCTTTTGCAAAACCATCCAAAATGGGAGCAACCAAAGTTCATATCCATCAACAATCAAATAGAAGGTAAACCCCACTACTCTTATTTCAATCATTCTGTACCTGTTGTTATTAATACCATAGTGAAGGATAACATCCAACCCGTTAACTTTTTTTCTGCCGGATATATCTATAACATAAACGCAGACAAATGGAATTTAACTGATTTTGCCTGTGATTATATTTATATCAAAGACAAAGAAATTCAGTTTGAAATACCTGGCAGTTTAAATATTATACAAGATTACCAAAAGTGGAAATTGAACCCTCAACCACAACATTATCCACTTCTTACTATTAGTAGCATAAATGAACTGTCTGCCATTTCCAGTGATAAAATTTTTGTACACATTGATAAAACAGAAGAATTAGAAAAGATTAATCATAACGAGAAAAAAAATCTTATTCTTATCATTAGTATTGATAA
>JAOABO010000244.1 GCA_026418315.1 Bacteroidia bacterium | reverse complement strand
ACCATTTCATAATGTCCTCTTTTTTCCATTACACCATTCAATACTTGTATAAAAATTATAATATTTAATACAACTCCGCTAAACACGTGAAATCCGTGGAATCCTGTAATAAAAAAGAAAAAATTAGCAAACTGTGGTACTCCATATTCATTTATCGTCATATTGGCTCCATGTATTACTTGCTGAATATACCTTTGCTGCTCTTCATTCCATACCCATCTTAAAGCCCCTTCTTCTGTACCTACAATAAAATTGTACCACTCCCATGCTTGTGATCCCAAAAACATGATTCCACCAATAATAGTCGCAAACATCCATATAATAACCTGTTTCTTATTTTTTCTTTGGCCGGCTTCTACTGCCAAAACCATTGTAACAGAAGACATAATCAAAATAAAAGTCATTAACCCCACATAAGCCAGTGGAATATGTTCTTTTACAAACGGAAAGTGTACAAAAACATGTTCTGCCCTTGGCCAAACGTCTGCAAAGCGATGCCTGATAAACCCGTATGCACAAAGCAACCCTCCAAAAGTTAAAGCATCTGAAAC
>JAOABO010000243.1 GCA_026418315.1 Bacteroidia bacterium | reverse complement strand
GAGTGGCGTTACTTATGTATGGTACACACCGGGTACTGTGCCACAACAAACATTGACCATCAATAGTACCACTAATATCAGCCAAACCAATATAGGTACTTATACTGTTGAAATTACCAACCCATCTAATGGCTGTAAGACAAAAGTACCGGTGACATTTTATCAGGACAAGCAGCCATTGGGCTTAACAGCCAAAGCTACTCCAACAGCATTAACCTGCAAGGATATACAAACTACCTTACAATTTACACCCAATCCTATATCAGAACCTTTAACTTTCACATGGACAACCCCTGCTCCTACTTCTACCAATAATATCAATAATCCCGTTACATTTTATAGTGCAGGGACCTATACACTTTGTGTAACCCGCACCAGCAATGGTTGTCCATCATGTACTAATATTTTAGTAGGAAGTAATACAACTCCGCCGGCTACTGTAGCAGTAGGACCTTATACTATAGCTTGTGGATATACCAATACCAATGTATATGCAGGTGTTACACCTAGTACAAACTTGACCTATATATGGGATGGTCCTCCGGGTTCTACTATTAAC
>JAOABO010000242.1 GCA_026418315.1 Bacteroidia bacterium | reverse complement strand
AATTAAATTAAAATTAACACTTTGTTTTGGGCGTAAAATTATGTAATTTTTTAATAAAAATAAAAAAATAATTTAAACTTTAGGTCGTTATAATAGAGAAATAAAAGAAATAAAATAACTGATAGATATTAGTTGGGATTAGAAAAACATACTATCTATTGAAAAAGGATTTTTTATTTCCAACAATTTAAAGAGATTTTTGTTTGTGTTTGGTGGATATTTTAATTTTAGATATTTAATAGATATTTACAATAGTCGCGTTAGGTTCAATATTTCAATATTAAGTTTTCTGGTATGTTTGTTTTATGAGTATTTCTAAGGGTTTCTGTAATTGGTTGATTTCACTATTAATTGTGATGTAATGTTACTTTTTAAGTCGGAAAATTCAATATTTGTTGTTCAAAAAAGAAACAAAATTTTTTTAGATAAAATTTATTTTAAGCAATATTGAACAAAAAATAGTGGTCATGGAATTTTGTTAGAATTTATCCAAAAAGTGCTCTTCTATATCAAAAGTAGAATGAGTTCCTAATTTATGTAAATTCTTTTCTAACCATTGATTGGCTACTTTTCTTCC
>JAOABO010000241.1 GCA_026418315.1 Bacteroidia bacterium | reverse complement strand
GGGCAAAGGTAAATAAGTTTATCTGAGATTTGTAGAAAAAAACATTCTTCTGTACATTCGCATTCAGTAATGAAAAAAGAAATTGTAGTATTTTTAATTTGTTTGCTAATCGCTTTTGTTCTATGGATAGTACATCATTTGAATCAAACTTATATTCGCCAATATAGTATTATTTCAAAAGTTGTACAAGTTCCGTCTTCTTATGAAGGTGATAGCATTGAAATTCCATTAAAAATTACCATTAAAGCATCAGGTATTAAAGTACTGCTTTTTGAAAATCGTTTTCCTGAATACATTTATATTCCTTACACACAATTGAAAAAAATCAAAAAATCAGGCAAAAAGACCGTATTTTACATTAGCAAAGATAATATTGTTAATAACAAAAGTTTTCCTGTAAAAGTCAAAATTACAGAAATATCCCCCGATACCATCAGCATTAATTTTAAGAATAAAAAACCATGAAAGTTGTTTGCATTACAGGCGGTATGGGCTCAGGAAAGTCAATGGTTGCTAAAGTTCTTGAAACATTGGGTTATCCTGTATATTATTCAGATGAACGGGCTAAACAACTCTATTT
>JAOABO010000240.1 GCA_026418315.1 Bacteroidia bacterium | reverse complement strand
GAGTGTTTAATTACTTCAAAGGAATTGAAACCATCCCTTTGTTTTATGAGTATTTTTATCAGATGAAAACAAAGAAATTTTAATTAAACCATATACTTATCATCAGTATTTTAAGTGTTTTGATAATTAAAAGAATACATTAAAATTTAATCGGATTATTTTATCTTGCGGATAAATTCTGTATGGCTTTGTCAGGAAATATAATTTGAATCCACATACAATTTGTATGTTATTGACATCAAATATTCCGCCTAAATCTATATGTGGAGTAAAGTAATGGTTGAAATCATCAACACCTCTTATTTTATAGTAATATGGAGATTCTTTTTTGGAAGAGTTTATAATAGATCTGCTTTGAAAATACAAAGAATTGTTTTTTACTAAAAACGTGTCAACGGTTGCATTCATCTCTTTAACGCTACCAAGAGGGAGAAACATGCTTACACCAATAGATTCATATAAATATATATTTTTACGTGTGATTATTTTTTGACACACCCATGTCTTCAAATCCGTTCCAACATAATAACTGGTTACTTTATTCTTATAATTGGTATAAAGCATGGTGTTCATTACAGTATCATTACT
>JAOABO010000023.1 GCA_026418315.1 Bacteroidia bacterium | reverse complement strand
GAATATGAGCCCATTGACATTGGTAACAAAATTAAATTACACATGAATCGTTGTATTCATTGTTATCGTTGTGTGAAATTAGCGGATATGCTGGCAGGAAAAGAAAGAGTACACGGCATGATTCATCGTGGAGAAAATATGGAAATTTCAACCTATATTAAGAATAGTATTGAACACGAATGGAGTGGAAATATAATAGATGTTTGTCCTGTAGGGGCTTTGACTGATAAGACATTTCGCTTTAAAAGTCGTGTATGGTTTACTAAACCAATGGATGCACATCGTCAATGCGATAAATGTTGTGGTAAAGTAAGAGTGTGGTTGAAAGGAAACGAAGTACTCAGAGTAACGGCCCGTCCTTCCAACGAGTATGGTGAAGTTACAGAGTTTATTTGTAACGAATGTCGCTTTGAGAAAAAACATATCAATGATTGGATAATTGAAGGTCCTTCAAAAATAGATAGGCACTCAGTTATTTCTATCAATCACTACGAGCATTTGAATCAATTGAAAGTAGAAGCTATGAAGCATCAAAAAGCATTGGGATTTATTCCTTATGACAAGCGCCCATAAATATGTGTTTATGAAAGTATACAAAAAGAAAATAGAAAATCCTTATGTGTATTTAAAGAATGCACAAGATATTTTGCGTGAAAAAGCAAAAAAGGATGGTGAATTTTATACTTATCCTAAATATGTGAAAATGGCAGGTCATACTGCATGGGCAGGTGTTTTATTGGCATTGGATTACTTGTTCAAAAAGCACGATGTTAAAGTGAAGGGCCGTAAAGACGTAGATGATTATAGACATTTCATTGCTAAAAAGGATAGAAAAATACTGAATTATTTTAATTCTGCTTATGAGACACTTCATTTGGTAATGGGTTACGATGGTGAGTTGAGTGTAAAGATTTCAAAAACAGGATTGGATTATGCAAAAATTATTTTGGATTGGGTAGCCAAACAAGGTATTGATTTTGAAAAAGAAGAACTATGAAAAAAAAGAATTTAGACCATTCATTAAATACATATCAATACAGTTATTCCCCTTCGTATTTATTAATAAAAAATAAAAAATTATGTTAGCATCGTTTGTTATTGTAAAAATTGTACTTTGTGTTGTTGTCTTTGCTATATCATTAGGTATTGCTGCCTATTCTACTTTATGGGAAAGAAAATTTGCTGCGTTTTTACAAGATAGAATCGGACCTAACAGAGCGGGTCCTGGTGGAATATTTCAGCCATTGGCTGATGGCGGAAAACTTTTCTTCAAAGAAGAAATTATACCCGATGTGTCTAATAAGTTTTTGTTTATTCTTGGTCCCAGTTTATTTATGATTACTGCTTTGATGACGGGTGTAGTGATTCCATGGGGAAAAGATTTTATTTGGAATGGCCAAAAAATTGCTATACAAATAACAGATATTAATGTTGGTATCTTGTATCTTTTAGGGGTTGTTTCTGTTGGAGTATATGGCATTATGATTGGGGGATGGGCCTCAAACAATAAGTATTCATTGTTAGGTGCACTTCGTGCTTCTTCACAAATGATTAGTTATGAAATTTCAATGGGACTCTTGATTATTGCTCTTATTATCTCTGCTGGTGGTACATTGAGTTTGAAAGAAATAGTTGAACGACAAGACGCAGGACTGGCCAATATTGTTTATCAACCTTTAGGATTTTTATTGTTCTTTGTATGTGCATTAGCAGAGACCAATCGTGCACCTTTTGATTTACCCGAAACAGAAAGCGAACTGGTAGGGGGCTATCACACAGAATATTCGTCTATGAAATTAGGATTGTATTTATTTGCAGAATATATTAACATGTTTATTTCTTCTGCTGTGATGTCGGCTCTTTACTTTGGAGGATACAATTTTCCATTTGCTTCTGAAGTATATGCTGCATTGGGCTTGCAGGAGGGCTCGTTGGCTATTAGTTTGATTGGAGCATCTGTTTATTTTATCAAGATTATTATTTTTATCAATGTATTTATGTGGATCAGATGGACTTTGCCAAGATTTCGTTTTGATCAATTAATGAATTTAGGTTGGAAATACCTAATGCCTTTATCTTTACTTAATCTTATTATTACAGTAGTTGTTGAATATTTTAGAGGGAATATTAATTTTTAAAAAATGACACCTATGCTTACACTTACTAACAGAAAAAAAATAGTCAGCAATAAAGAACAATCTTTTTCAGAAAAAATTTATTTGCCCGCCGTGTTGAAGGGAATGAGTATTACTATTTCTCACCTGTTCAGGAAAAAAGCCACCATTCAATATCCGGAAGAAGAAAGACCACGCTCTCCGGTTTATCGTGGAAGACATGTCCTTAAAAGAGATGAAAACGGAGCAGAGCGTTGTACAGCGTGTGGTTTATGTGCTTTGGCCTGCCCTGCAGAAGCCATTACAATGGTAGCGGCAGAAAGAAAACCCGGAGAAGAACATTTGTACAGAGAAGAAAAGTATGCCAAGGTGTATGAAATTAATATGCTGCGCTGTATTTTTTGCGGCTTGTGTGAAGATGCTTGCCCAAAAGAAGCCATTTTTCTTACAGACAGATTAGTAGATGCGGAATTTTGGCGTGATGATTTTATTTACGGAAAAGATAAATTGGTAGAACCTATTGAGAAAGATAAAAGAATAGATATTAGCAAGCGGCAAACGGCTGCCGTATTAGAATTCAAAAAAATACCAGGATTGCGCCACAATGTTTTATATGATAAAAAGAAAATAGATAAATAGAAACATTAATTGTTCTTTTATTTGACCTATTCTTTTTTTAGATTTTTTCTTTTTATTTACATTTTAATATTAATGCTTTCTTTACTTTCTCTAATGATGAATTTTGTATATTAAACCGCACAAAATAATCTTTCTTTTATGAAAAAATCTGGCAAGAAAAAAAATGAGGTATTTACCTCTGAATCAAAAGAATTCCTTTACAAATACATTAATAATTCTTCTCCAACCGGGTATGAATCTTCCGGACAAAAAATATGGTTAGAATATCTGAAACCTTATATAGATGAATATATTACAGACGCTTATGGTTCTGTTGCGGCGGTTATCAATCCGGGTCAGGATTATAAAGTAGTCATAGAAGCCCATGCCGATGAAATCAGTTGGTATGTAAACTATATTACTCCTGAAGGATATATTTATGTATGTAGAAATGGTGGTAGCGATCATCAAATAGCACCTTCAAAAAGAGTCAATATTTACACAGAAAAAGGCATTGTAAAAGGCATTTTCGGATGGCCGGCTATTCACGTCAGAGAGCCCGGTAAAGAAGAACCTCCTACACTAAAAAATATTTTTATTGATATTGGTGCATCTTCTAAAAAAGAAGCAGAAAAAATGGGCGTGCATGTAGGATGTGTCATTACTTATGAAGATGAACTGATTGAATTGAATGAACAATTTTTTGTAGGACGGGCTTTAGACAACAGAATTGGTGGTTTTATGATTGCACAAGTTGCAAGGTTGTTGTTTGAAAATGGAATAAAGCTGCCTTATACTTTATATGTGGTCAATGCAGTACAGGAAGAAATAGGTTTAAGAGGAGCAGAGATGATTTCAAGAAGAATAAAACCAAATGTGGCTATTATTACCGATGTATGCCATGATACAACTACCCCCATGATGGATAAAAAAACGCAGGGAGAATTAGCATGTGGAAAAGGTCCTGTATTAAGTTATGCACCTGCGGTACAAAATAATGTATTAAAACTTATCATTCAAACTGCACAAAAAGAAAAAATAGAATTTCAACGATTGGCTTCTTCGCGCAGTACAGGTACAGACACCGATGCCTTTGCATATAGTGCAGAAGGAGTACCTTCTGCTCTGATATCATTACCATTACGTTATATGCACACTACTAATGAAACAGTGCACAAAAAAGATATAGAAAACGTGGTGTGGTTAATGTATCATACACTTCTGAACATTAAGAAAAATCACGACTTTAGATACATCAAATAATTCAACCATGCCGGCTATTCTTGGAAATATATTAAAGAACACCATTGCCTTTACATCCAAAATTAAAAGAAGACAACACCCTTACATTCAGCAAAAAAATGTTTTAAAAAAACTTTTGAATAAAGCCCGGAATACGGCTTTTGGACAATATTATAATTTTGACAGAATACTGAATAGTACCGATGTTTTAAGAGAGTTTCAAAAAACTGTTCCTACACATGATTATAATAAAATATATAGAGAGTGGTGGTACCGAACATTGAACGGTGAACCCTATGTTTGTTGGCCAGGTTATACCAAATATTTTGCTTTAAGTTCAGGCACATCAGAAGCATCCAGCAAGTACATTCCTGTAACCAAAGATATGCTAAAGTCCATTCAGAAAGGAGCCATTCGTCAAATATTATCTACAGCCCATTTTAATTTACCTGCTGAAATTTATCAAAAAGGCATTTTAATGATAGGTGGTAGTACTCATTTGAATTTTAATGGGACCTATTTTGCAGGTGATTTAAGCGGCATTACGACGGGGAATATTCCATTTTGGTTTCAGCATTATTACAAGCCCGGCAGAAAAATTTCAGGATATAAAGATTGGAATCAGAAATTAAAAGAAATGACTTTGAATGCTCACAAATGGGACATTGGTATAGTGTGCGGTGTGCCGGCATGGATACAGCTTTTATTTGAAATGATTATTGAACATTACAAATTGAAAAGCATCCATGATATATGGCCTAACCTGAAAATATATGTACACGGAGGTGTGGCTATTCATCCCTATAAAGCAAGTTTAAAGAAATTGTTTTCCAAAGAAGTTATTTTTGTAGATACATATATGGCTTCTGAGGGATTTATTGCTTTTGAAGAAGTGCCCAATGAATTGCAGGCCATGAAAATGATTACCAACAATGGCATTTTTTATGAATTTGTTCCATTCAATGAAAAAAATTTTGACAAGGATGGTAATATGGTAGAAAATCCTGAAGTATTGACTTTAAGAGACGTTGAGGAAAATAAAGAATATGCACTTTTGTTATCAACATGTGCAGGGGCATGGCGTTATTTAATTGGTGATGTAATAAAATTTACCAACAAAAGAAATGCAGAAATTCTTATTACAGGGCGTACCAAGCATTTTTTAAGTTTATGTGGCGAACATCTCTCGGTAGATAATATGACCAAAGCCATAGAGATGGTTGCTCAGGAATTAAATATTGAAATTAATGAGTTTACCGTAGCAGGAATTAAATATCAAAATTTATTTGCTCACCACTGGTATGTTGGTACCAATAAGCAAGTAGATTCTTCTTTAATAAGAGAAAAATTAGATAACTACCTGAAGCAACTCAATGATGATTATAGAGTAGAACGTATAGCAGCATTGAAAGAGGTGATAGTAGATATATTACCCGATGATATTTTTATTCAATTTTTGGAATACAAAAAGAGAGCGGGGGCACAAAGTAAATTTCCCAGAGTTATAAAAGGAGCATTGTATGATGAATGGAAACAATTTTTGATTCAAAAAGGATATGATATTATAAAAGAATGATATTTAGTTTAATTTATCAAAGCATCATCATTGTAATATTACTTACTTTTTCATTTGGACCTTCTTTTTTTAGTTTAATCAATTATTCTATTAAAAAAGGATTCAGGCAAGCATCTACTATTGCTGTTGGAGTAGTTTCAAGCGACTTTATTATTTGTATGCTGACAGTATTTTTATTGAAATTTGGATTTACAGAATGGTTAGATAGTCCGAAGCATCAAAGATTTGCGGGCATATTAGCAGGAATTATTCTGATTGTGTTCGGTTTTTTTTATTTCAAAAAAGAACCTGTCATATCTGAAAGTATAGATGAATTTAGTGTTAAAAATGAAAACAGGCCTACACTGCTCTTTTTCAAAGGTTTTTTTATCAACTTTTTTAATCCGACAGTTTGGTTTTTATGGCTTGGCAATGTTACTATTATCAGTACTTTTTTTCAACATTCATTGATTAAAACTATCATATATTTTCTAATATTGAATAGTATAGTACTGACAATTGAATTATATAAAGTGTATCTTGGAAATAAATTAAAAAAAATATTGACACACAACATTATCCATATAGTGAATATTGTAACGGGCATTACACTTATCATTTTTGGCTTAGTACTTATCTATAACTATTATTTTGAAAAAATATGAATGACAACAGCAATTTACCATCAGAACAGGAATGGGACGATTTCAAAAATAAAATTGAAGCATCGCAAAATTTTCCTTCTGTCTATATGTTTAAATTTATTCTAAGCGGAGATAATCATAAAATTGCTCAAATACAAGCCATATTTGATGGCACCGAACATCCTGATATTTCTATTCGTCAGAGCAGCAGAGGGAGGTATGTAAGTATCACCATCAAACAAATGGTGCAAAATGTTGAATACATAATGGATATTTATAAACAAGTAGCTAAAATACCGGGTGTTATGATGATGTGATTTATTTATGAGTTTGCTTATACAAAATAAATACCTGAAAGCACAATTTAGCAACATTGGTGCAGAATTAATTTCACTCAGATATAGAAATAAAGAGTTAATATGGAATGCGGATCCACCATGGAAAAGACATGCTCCCATTTTGTTTCCCATTGTAGGAAAGTTAAAAGACAATACTTTTTTTTGGAAAGATAATTCATATACTCTTTTTCAACATGGTTTTGCAAGAGATGTAGAATGGCTGTGTACTTATCATTCCGATACTACTATAGAGTTTGAACTCACAGATACTGAAATGACCTTTCAAAATTATCCTTTTCATTTTTCGCTCATTGCGGAATATCAAGTCGTAGAAAATACTTTAGAAATTTTTTTTCGTGTGTTTAATCCATACCATGATACCTTGCCTTTTAGTATTGGTTATCATCCTGCCTTCTGTTTGCATCATCAGTTACCTGATTATCAGTTGAATTTTTTTCCGGAACAAAATGAACTATTATGTACAAAATTGAAAGATGGTCTTATCACCAATCAAAGATATACCATCCCGCTTTCAAACTCTGCTTTACAATTAGAAGCTTCGCTATTTCAAGATGATGCTATTGTTCTTGAAAATAATTTTATTTCAGAGATAGAATTATGGAGTTTGAAAGACAATTTTTCTATATCGGTTAAAAGTAATAACGTGAAAAACTGGGGCGTGTGGACAAAATTAAATTGTAATGAATTTATTTGCATAGAACCATGGCTTGGTGTGGCGGATAATGAAAATCATAATCAAAAATTAGAACAAAAAAAAGATATTATACTTTTGCCACCATATCAAAGTTTTGAATGGAAAATAATTATTGAAATAAAAAATAAATTATGAAAAATGTATTAGTCATTGGTAGTGGTGCAAGAGAGCACGCTCTTGCATGGAAAATAAGTCAGAGTAAAAAATTAAACCAACTTTATATATTACCAGGTAACCCCGGAACTGCACTTTGTGGAACTAATGTTGATATTTCTGCTAACGACTTTGAAAGAATAAAACAATTGATATGGGAAAAAGCAATTGATATAGTAGTGGTAGGGCCCGAAGAACCGCTTGTGAATGGTATTGCAGATAATATTTTGCATGATAAAATATTACAGGATGTGATAGTGATAGGACCAATAAAAGCAGGAGCCATGCTGGAAGGGAGTAAACAGTTTGCAAAAAATTTTATGCGCAAATACAATATTCCTACTGCCCGGTATCAAAATTTTGAGTCCTCTCAATTATATGAAGCGCAGCAATTTTTAAATACGCTCTCACCTCCGTATGTGATTAAAGCAGATGGGCTGGCGGCAGGAAAAGGCGTAGTCATAACCAATACCAAAGAAGACGCTCAAAAAACCATACAAGAATTTTTTGATGGAAAATTTGGTTATGCCTCTAAAACAATTGTTATTGAAGAATTTTTACAAGGCATTGAAGTATCGTATTTCATTTTATGTCATGGAAAAAACTATGTGCTTTTACCCGAAGCTAAAGATTACAAAAGAGTAGGTGATAAGGACACAGGTCCAAACACAGGAGGAATGGGCACTGTAAGCCCCGCAGAAGGTATTGCTACAAAAGAATTTACAGATAAAGTTATTCAACAAATCATTGAACCCACTTTAAATGGACTTGAACAAGAAAATATTCCATATTGTGGTTTTATCTTTTTTGGTTTGATGAATGTGGATGGTAATCCTTATGTGATAGAATACAATTGTCGTTTGGGAGACCCTGAAACAGAATCTATTTTACCAAGAATAGAAAGCGATATAATAGAACTTTTTGAAAAAGCATGGAACAAAACACTTCAAAAGAACGACATTCAAATTTCTTCTCAAAAAGCCGCTACTGTAATACTTGCATCTAAGGGTTATCCTGAATTGTATGAAAAAGGATTTGACATTACTTTTGATGGAAATATTTTATCACACGTATTTCACGCAGGAACTAAAATTCAAGACAGTAAATTGATAACTAATGGCGGAAGAGTATTGGCTGTTACATCTCTTGGAAATACTCTGGAAGAAGCCATAGCATTATCCTATCAATCTATTGATAAAATACATTTTCAAAATAAATATTATAGAAAAGACATTGGACAAGATATATTAAAAATAAACTCAAAACATGTATAGTAATTAAAAAATTACTTTTCTTTGGCTCAAAATATTTGACTATGAAATTATTGGAAAACAAAATAGCATTGGTTACTGGTGCTACCAGAGGTATAGGTCGTGGAATTGCTATAAAATTTGCAGAACACGGCTGCCATGTGGCATTTACTTATATGAGTTCAGAAAGCAAGGCCATTGAACTGGAAAATGAACTCATCCAATTTGGTGTAAAAGCTAAAGCATACAAAGCAGATGCCGCCGATTTTTCAATGGCAGAAAAAGTTATTGATGAAATTGTAAAAGAATGGGGAAGTGTAGATATTTTGGTAAATAATGCCGGTATTACAAAAGACGGTTTATTGATGCGAATGACAGAAGCACAGTTTGATGAAGTAATCAGAGCTAATTTAAAATCAGTATTTAACTATACGAAGGCAGCACAAAAAATCATGCTTAAAAATAGAAGCGGAAGTATTATCAATATCTCATCTGTAGTTGGAATTAAAGGAAATGCAGGACAGTCCAATTATGCCGCTTCCAAAGCAGGAATCATAGGATTCACAAAATCCATTGCGTTGGAATTAGGTTCAAGAAATATACGATGCAATGCCATTGCCCCCGGCTTTATTGAAACGGAAATGACTCATGCTTTAGACCAAAAAGTAATTGACCAATGGCGACAAAGTATTCCACTAAAAAGAGGAGGTACACCCGAAGATATTGCCAATGCCTGTCTTTTTCTTGCATCTGATATGAGCAGTTATATTACAGGACAGTGTATCAATGTATGCGGAGGTATGCTTACCTAAAAAATTTTTATTTGTATATTTGCCAAATAAACAAACATTTTATTACTATGAAAAAAATCAATATTGAAAAAATCATTGCAGTATCAGGCATCCCGGGACTATACAAAATTATCAGTAATGGTACCAAAGGAGTTATTGTTGAAAATATTATTGATAAAAAAAGAACAATTGTATTAAACAACAGTAAAATATTCTCATTAGACACCATTGGATTTTATGTGAGTGACGGAGAAAGATCAATCAGTGAAATATTATATAACTTATATGAAGTTCTTAATCATCAAATGGCTCCGCACCATAAAAACAGCAGTGATGAAGAAGTAGAAAAAGTTTTTTCCAAAGCCGTTCCTGATTATGATAAAGATAAGGTTCACATTAATAATATGAGAAAACTTTTTCAGTGGTATAATATATTGCATCAGGCCAATTTGTTAGAAGTAGTTGAAGACCAAACTGCTGATGGCACTAATGAAGTTTCGAATACTTCAGACAATTCAGAAGCAAGTAAAAAAGAAAAAACAACTTCAAAATCTGATAATACTGAACAAGCAGATGCTTCTAAAAGCAGCGAAAATGTTCCTAAAAAAAGAGGCAGGAAAAAGAAATCTGAAAATGAGTAGAAAAAAAGAATTTAATCAACCTATTACCCCTTCTGTAAAAGAAGGGGTTTTATTTTTTAATAAAAAAAACAAAACTTGTTTTCTCTCTTTTCTGTTGTTTGTTGCATTTGCTTTGGTATCCTTTTCCCAAAATCAGTTGTACACATTTGCTCTTTATTTGAATGATAATGTTTTACTAAAAATACCTGCTATTGTATTTAATAATACAATACAAATTCCGGCTTATTCCAAAGCTATTCATACCATTGCAGAATTTCGCCCTAATAAAGATAGTGTACGAACTAAATTTTCAATATATGAAAATATTTGTTTACTCAAAAAAACAGATACAAATGCTTTTTCAGGAGTATGGATTAAGTATTCATCAAAACCTTATTATTTATTGTGTAAAGTTTATAAGCCATACAGGTTGCCTTCCATGAATTTAGATGCCATGAAGCAATTTCCACAGCAATGGAAAATAAAAATTACATCAGATAAAAGTTCTTATGCATCTATTGGAAACTTTCAGTTTATTAAAGAGGATAGCATACCCCATATCAATGGAAGTATTGCTACGCCTTACGGTGATCTGGGTGATATGAATGGATTTATTAGCAACGATACTCTTTATCTTTCAGTGTTTAATGGCTCTTTTGCAACTCTTTTGGCAAGTAAAATTTATAACAATAAAAAAACAATTGATAGTATAGTGGGAAAAATTTATTATGGTAATTGGGGAACAGAAACATTTACTGCCTGGCCTAACAACAATACAGTGCTAAAAAATGAAGTGCCCGTTACTGAATTGTTTCCGGATAATTTTGTTCTCAATCATCAGTGGAAAGATATTGACAATAACCCAGTAAAAATTATTGAAAACAAACCTGTGATTTTATTAATGATGGGAAGTTGGTGCCCAAATTGTATGGATGAGAACAAACTGTTTACAGAATGGTATAAAAATATTTCATCACAGGTTCAAGTAATAGCATTATCTGTTGAGCGGACAAATGATTATTCTAAATCTATTGATATACTCAAAAAATACAGAGATAATTTGCAAATACCTTATCCTATTGTTTTGCTTTCCGAAAAGGGAAATCAAATTCCCTTTGCTCATTTTCCGGAATTAAAAAAAATACCTGCATTTCCTACTACCATATATTTTGATAAGAATCATCACCCTTATATTATCACTACAGGTTTTAATGGCCCTGCTACTCATGAATTATATTTGCAAACTCAAAAGTATATTCAATCTATTATCCAAAAAATAACACCATAATGTTTTCAGGAATTATAGAGCAAATGGCAATGGTAAACAATATTCAATTTCAGGATAACAATATGATTTTGACGCTTGAGACAAACATGGCCAATGAATTGTATATTGACCAAAGCATAGCGCATAATGGGGCCTGCCTTACTGTAACCAAAGTAGAGCCGCCTTATTATCAAGTGGTTTTAATTGAAGAAACTCTAAGTAAAACCAATTTCCGTTTTGTCAAAAAAGGCGACTATATTAATATTGAAAGAAGTTTGATGCTTAGTTCAAGATTAGATGGACATTTTGTAACAGGGCATGTAGATAGCATTGGAAAAATAGAGCAAATCAATAACAAAAACGGAAGTACAGAGTTGATTGTTTCTCATCCCCAAAATCCATACTTTATTACTGTACCTAAAGGTAGTATCACAATCAATGGAATTAGTTTAACCGTTGTAGATAGTACATCCTGTTCTTTTTCTGTGCATATCATTCCATATACTCTTGAAAATACTAATATAAAGTTTTTAAAGGAAGGTGATGCAGTAAATTTAGAATTTGACATTTTAGCTAAATACATTCAAAAAATCATTTCTCAGCAAAACATCAAAAATTAAAAACATGAAAAACTTTCTTTTTATTTTAGGTTTTACATCGTGTATGAGCATTTATGCTCAAAGCATTTCATCTGAGCAAATCAAAAAACATATTTATTTTTTAGCATCGGACGAACTAAAAGGAAGAGCCACTGCAAGTCCTGAAGAGAAAAAAGCTGCACAATACATTGCGAACGAATTTAAAAAGTATCAACTTAAACCTATACAAAAAGATTATTTCTACACATTTACCTTCAGAAAGAAAAAAAATCCGCATGATACTTCTACATCAGGAATGCCGGAATTAAAAGGAATAAATGTAATAGCATTGTTAGATAATAAAGCAGAAGAAACAATAGTGATTGGTGCACATTACGACCATTTAGGATTAGGACATGACCATAACAGTTTAGACCCGCAACCTGAAGGAAAAATACATAACGGTGCAGATGACAATGCGTCGGGAACTTCCGGATTACTTGAATTGGCCAGATATTTTAGTCAAGATAAATCATTCAAAAAATACAATATTTTATTCATCGCATTTTCAGGAGAAGAACTGGGATTAATCGGGTCTAAAAAATGGACAGAAAATCCTACTTATCCACTAAATAAAATTCGTTACATGATAAATATGGATATGGTTGGACGATTCAATGACTCTACACAAAAATTAGTTATTTATGGGGTGGGTACTTCTAACCAATGGGTACCTTTGATAGACAGTGTTAATCTACAATATCATTTTAATATTAAAAAAGACAGCAGCGGCATTGGGCCCAGTGACCAAACTTCTTTTTATTTGAAAAATATTCCTGTGTTGCATTTTTTTACTGGCCAACACAGCGATTATCATAAACCAACAGACGATGCAGATAAAATCAATTACAAAGGAGAAGCAAAAATTTTGGAATTTATTGTATCGCTTATCAAACTTTCTGCTCAACAAGCTACACCCATGCAATTTCAAAAAACTGCAGCGCCAAAGGAAAATAAAACGGCTTTCAAAGTAACACTTGGTATTATGCCCGACTATACCTACGAAGGAAAAGGTGTAAAAATAGATGGCACTACACCCGGTAAGCCAGCAGAAAAAGCAGGATTAAAAGCAGGAGATATTATTTTACAAATGGAAGATATAGTGGTCAATAATATGCAGGACTACATGCAATCGCTTTCAAAATTTGAAAAAGGACAAACTATTAAAGTGAAAGTAAAAAGAAATAATGAAGAGTTGATAGTCCATGTAACATTTTAAGATTTATTTGCCAATACAAAATTTAGAAAATATATTTCTTAGTACATCTTCTGAAGTAATCTTGCCCGTAATATTGGATAAATGCTGAATAGCAAACCTTAAATCTTCAGCAATCAACTCTGTACTAACGTGTTGATTCAAATTTTCTTTAGCTTTTTCAAGAAAGTATTTGGCTTGTTTTAATTCATTGTAATGACGAATATTGCTTACCAAAGTTTGATTGGTTTTGTAACCTTTTTGAACCACCGCTTCATATAATTTGTTCTTTAGTGCATCTATATTCCACTTGTTTTTTGCAGAGATAAAAATAACATTGTCTTTTGTCTCTGGTATTTTTTCCAGAGTGTCTGCTTTATTGAAAACTTTCATGATAAAAGCATCTTGATTGGTATTTCTTACTAATTCTACTTGCTTTTCAACGTCTTGCCAATTATCGTTTACATCTGATAGAATAATAACAATCATGGATTTTTGTATAGATTGTTTGGCTCTTTCAATGCCTATTTTTTCAATTTCATCTTTTGCTTCTCTGATACCGGCAGTGTCAATAATTCTGAACTGTATGCCATGGATGATTAAACTATCTTCTATTAAATCTCTTGTGGTGCCCGGAATATCGCTTACAATCGCTTTTTCTTCATTCAGCAAAGCATTCAATAAAGTGGACTTACCTGCATTGGGTTTTCCAATGATAGACACGGGTACACCCGATTTAATGGCATTTCCTAATTGAAAACTATGGGTTAATTCACTTATCTTGTCAATTACAGTATTCAATAATTCTGATAATTGTTTTCTATTAGCAAACTCAACATCTTCTTCGCTAAAATCCAATTCCAATTCCAGTAAGGAACAAAAATTCAGAATGCTCTCTCTTAATTGATGGATGAGAGCAATATAACCACCTCTCAATTGTTCAATAGCCAGGCGATGTGCGGATTCAGTTTCTGCATGAATAATGTCTCCAATAGCTTCAGCTTCTGCCAGATTCATTTTTCCATTCAAATAGGCCCTTGTGGTGAATTCGCCTGCATTGGCTAACCTTGCTCCTTTATCTATGAACAATTGCACAATTTTTTTCTGAACATAAATAGAACCATGACAATATATTTCTACCATATCTTCTCCTGTATAGGAGTGTGGATATTTGAATATACTCATCAAAACATCATCTATAACATTGTCCCCTTCAGAAATAATACCGTAATATAAGCGTCGGGGTATAGCTTTTGAAACATCAAAGAACGATTGGTTTTTTCTAAAGAACACTTGTTGTAATATAGAAAAGGATTGTATTCCTGAACAACGAATAACAGCAATACCACCTGTTCCAGGTGGTGTTGAAATAGCAACAATGGTGTCTTCTAACAGTGCATTTGAAAACATTTCTGCTTATTTACTTTTTTTACTTGCAGGTTTTTTTAAGGTCGGTTGATGAGTTTTTTCAGGTTCTTTTTCGGGTTTATTATTGTTGTTATTGGCTTTTACATAATCGTCCCAACTCATTTTTTTATATATATCTTCTCCAAAATATTTTAATATGTGATATAATGATTCGGGGGTCTGAAAAAATCCAATGGTTTCAATAGGATTCATATTCTCATCTAATACAGCAAAACTGGGAATAGAAAATTTATTGTTGGTTAAAGCTAAAACTGCACTATTAAATGGATAGCCGTTTATGAATTGCTTGGTATATTTTTGCTGATTAAAAACAATGGTATCTTCTTCAGCGTTAATTGCAATGACATTATAATGTTTATCCAAAACATTTGCCACAAGAGAATCATGTACTACTGCCTGAATAGTTACCTTGCAACTGTTGCAAAAATTAGTAAAGAAAAATACGGCGGTTTTCTTTTTTCCCTTTTTTGCTTCTGCCTCTTTCAGCGTAATAAAGTTGGCTCTTTTTTTTAATTGAGGGTTGTAAAAGGCATTTTTAAATAGTTCTTGAAATGTATTGAACGGTGAGGTCTTATATACATTTTCAACCATAAATACTAAAAACGGCTCTATGTCCTGCTCTTTCAGATAACCTTGACTTAAAAAGCTGGTTTTCAAATCAGAAGAAATAAAAACAGTAGATGGATAGGCCAGGTTGTTCCCTAAAAATTTGATGGCCAACTGATGGGGGGATTTAGGATAAGCAGCATTAGTAGAAACATATTTTTGTCCATCAAACTCAATGGTATCTTTGGTTTCTGCATTAAACTTGACGGGATAAAAATAACTATTAATATACCCTGCTATATTAGGATTAGAGTAGGTGGTACGCATCATTACTTTGCACCAACCACACCAATCGGTGTATATATCTACTAAAAAAGGACGAGGTGCCAGTTTGTTTTTTTCTTGTGCTTCTTTAAAGTCCAGCCATTTTACTAATCCATCCGTTTCATTTTGTTGAGAAAAAATGAATGAAGAAAATAAAAGTAAAATAAGTAAAGACCATGAATGTGCTTTCATCTTTTTTATGGCAAAAGTAAGTAATGTAAAATAAAAATGATATTTAAAACAAGTTAATGTTGAAATTATGCTTAATGAATCATTTTTTATCAATAAAAGTATCTATCTACATTAAACATACACACTGAAAAAATATAGAGAGCCACTGATGACGGAGCACCAAAACCTCCGTCTTTCTATGTATTGAATATAATAGCAGCACCACCTACTTTTCTTAATCAATGCCCTTGCAGCTCATTTGTTTTTTCTTTATCAAAGTTAATCATTTATCATGGTTTTTGTATAGATATAGAATGGACTTTTGGATTAAGTAATTATTTCCGTATTATTCGCAGTAATAAATTAAACAATATGACGTCTGTGTTTGTTCATTTTCTTGGTGCGGCAGGAACTGTAACGGGTTCTAAATATCTTATAGATACCGGCAAAAATAAATTTTTAGTGGATTGTGGCTTATTTCAGGGACTTAAAGAATTAAGAAAACACAATTGGGAATTTCTTCCTGTAGATGTTCATCATTTAGATTTTGTTTTGCTGACGCATGGTCATTTAGACCATGTGGGTTATCTGCCTCGTTTGGTGCATCAGGGGTTTAATGGAAAAGTGTATGGTACAGCACCTACTTTGGAAATTGCGGCTATTGTATTAAGAGATAGTGCCAAAATACAAGAGGAAGAAGCAGAGCAAGCCAATAAATTAGGATATTCCAAGCATCATCCTGCCAAACCATTATACACATTAGAAGATGCTGAAAAAATAATCACTCGGTTTTCACCAGTACCCCATAATGAGTGGGTTCAGTTTGCAGAGAATATACAGGCACGTTTCTGCCCCAATGGGCACATTATTGGCTCGTGTTTTATTGAGCTGAAAGTGCATTCCAAACATTTTGTATTCAGCGGAGATATTGGGAGAAAAAATGACCTGCTCATGCCACCTCCTCAAAAGCCAAGTTATGCCGATGTTTTATTGATAGAAAGCACTTATGGAGATAGATTGCATCCAACCGAAGATGTAAAACAAAAACTCAAGGAAATTATTTTGAACACGGTGGGAAAAGGAGGTAACATTATCATTCCGAGTTTTGCAGTAGAAAGAACCCAATTATTGATGTATCTGATATGGCAGTTAAGAAAAAATCAGGAGATACCTGAAATGCCTTATATTATTGATACTCCAATGGGAGAAGATGTACTGAAAGTATTTAAAAATTATCCTGCGTGGCATAAACTATCTATAGAAGAATGTACAGAGATGTGCAAGATGTTCAGAATGGTAGGAGATATTAAAGAAACCTATCAGATTATTCATACCCATTTTCCAAAACTGATTATTGCGGGCAGCGGAATGTTATCGGGTGGGAGGGTGCTCACTTATTTACAGCATTATCTTTCCAAACCAGAAAATACGCTTTTATTAGTGGGCTTTCAGGCAGAAGGAACAAGAGGTAGAAAAATTTTGGATGGCGCTCATGAAGTAAAGATATATGGTAAATATTATCCTGTTAACTTAAAGGTAGAAGTGTTACATAGTTTATCTGCACATGCTGATCAATCCGATTTACTGGACTGGTTAAGTGAAATAAGCATTTCGCCCGAGAAAATTTATATTGTTCATGGAGAAAAACAATCTGCTGAAACACTTTTGGTAAAAATGAAGGATATTTATCATTGGAAGGCCACTGTTCCATCTCTTTATCAGATAGATGAAGTAAAGATGTAGTGTTGGATATAAAGAAACGTTGGTTTAGTACTCAGTGGATATTAATTAACTGTGCAGTTTATTTAGTTCATTGATGATTAAATGCTGTAATGCTTTAATTTCATTTAATGTTCGTTTATTATCTTCAAAATATTCTTTTAATACTTGTGTCAATTTATGCTCACTCCCTGCATGGTCTTTATTTAATTTATAATTGTATTTTTGAATAAAATATTCTACAATCCAATCGCTACCAAGTACTTTGGATATATGGTGCAAAGTATCGGTATCTATGCTGTTTTTTTGAAAAATTTCATATACACTTCTGCGGGAAACATGTATCCTTTTTGCAAATTCTGTAACAGTAAGGCCGCTTTCCTCAAATTTTTCTCTGATAATTTCTCCTAATGTGCGTTGC
>JAOABO010000239.1 GCA_026418315.1 Bacteroidia bacterium | reverse complement strand
CTCGGTAGGGGTTTAACCCTACGACGGTTTAGCAAACCGTTGGTTTAAGCCACTCACCCACCCTTCCGTAGCTTAAATTTTTTGAACTATAAATATACAATATTATTTGTAAAAAATCAAGTAAAATTGTAATTTGTAAGCAAAATTTTATAAAGGAAATATGTTTATGAAAAAGATATTAATTATATTTGTTTTAGCTTATTGGCTTTTTGCTCAAAATATGGATGGTGCTTTTTTTTGTAGTAAGAAAAAAATTGAACGTTATACCAATATTGGATTAAAGGAAAATTTAAATTTGATACAAAGGAATTATGATGTTTTGAAGTATAAAATAACTGTTGATTTAAGAAATAATTATGTTTATCCTTACGCAAGGTTTTTTACAGGTAATGTAGAAATTGATATAAGATTAGATTCTGTTGCCAAATACATTGAATTGGATGCTAATTCCCAATCAATTACTATCGATTCTATTATTGGTGATGTAAAATCGTATCAACATAGTAACAATAAATTGTTAATAAATTTTAACAATACATATTTACCGGAGATAGAAACAAAACTTAAAATTTACTATAAACATAATGAT
>JAOABO010000238.1 GCA_026418315.1 Bacteroidia bacterium | reverse complement strand
TAAATAATTAGCTATTTGTTTAATCTCTTTTGTTTCCTTTTTGGATAAAGTGAGTGTTGTAGAATGTCCTATCAGAACTTTAGTAATTCCTTCTGCAGAAAGTGTCCTTAAGTAATTGGGTGGAAGCAATAATACAAAAAACAATTGGTTGTTTTCCTGAAAAATACTCCATTCTTTTTTGTAATAGATTTTAGTGCCTGATTGGATTTCCAACTCTGTTTTGAATTTTTCAATAGGTGCAGTGTTAATGGTATCTTTTTGTTGTGAAAAAAGCACTTTCAGGTATATGTTTTGAGAATATTTAATAAATTGAATAACAAAATTTTTTGAACCTGTTTCAAACACTTCAGATTCTACCTTTTTTTTAGCGTCAATCAAGGGTAGGTATAAACTTCTTTTTTCTGAATGAACTTGATTTTGAGGAAAAAGAAACGGACTATAAAAAAATAATTTTAGAGAAACAATAACACCAACATTCAATAAACTTTTGACATGTGGCATTACATATTATTTTTGTTTGAATCCTATCAGTAACACTGCACATCCAGAGCCGGGATTTCTATCAGGGTCTAACTGAGCTTCTATAATC
>JAOABO010000237.1 GCA_026418315.1 Bacteroidia bacterium | reverse complement strand
CATATAAAGCCATCACAAGAAGATAAAAAGTATTTGTTTAATACCGTGTCCCCTACTCTTTTTTCGTGAGGCAAAACATTATCTGTTAATGCCAAAATTTTTATTTGCTTATTTAATAATCTTGCAATAGTTCCAAAGGCAGGTGCAAAAAATGGCAACCAATACCTGAAAATAACGGCATCTGGTTTTTGTGTGTTGATGTATTGAGCTGCTTTAAACCAGCTAATTGGATTAATAGAATTAATTAATCTATTTATTTTGAAAGGAAAAGTTTTATAAACGGTATTTTCGTATTGAGTAGTACCGGGAAATAAAAATGAAGGATACTGAAGAGTAAATGAAATAATTTCTGTTTGAATACCTTGTTGAACAAACGTTTGGCACAAACTCTCATTAAATCTTGCAGGCCCCCCTCTGTAAGGAAAAGCAGGACCAATAACAATAATCTTTTTGACATCTAATGGCATCGTACAAAAAATAGTTAACCAACAAAAGTACAGGATTTTTTTTCAAAGCATACGAATAAAAAAGTAAAAACAATAAATACTAATACTTAATTTCAAATATTCTGGAAATAGGAATCATTATACCTTGTTTTAAT
>JAOABO010000236.1 GCA_026418315.1 Bacteroidia bacterium | reverse complement strand
TGCCTTTATCCATTGGTTTTGAAGTAGAAACGGGCGGACATGTTTTTACTTTATTTTTTGCTAATAATTCTGCTATTGTTGAAAATAACTTTTTTGTTACAACAACTGATAAATGGTCTAAGTCCCAAATCAAATTTAGTTTTTGTATTTCAAGAACTTTTAGTTTGAAAAAAGAGAATTAAATAAACTTTTAGTCTGAAATTATATCTTGAAAAAATATTAATGATGATTGAATTAACATAGAAAAGTTTTTTAATTATTAAATTGCTTAAATATCATAAAAAACGTACTATTGGGCAGTTTATTTAAGTTGTATGAACAGTATTTTTATCAAATTATTTTGGTTTTTTTACCTTTTTTTTATTATCAAGTTTTCTACAATTCATGCTCAAAAATGTAGTTTGCAAGTTTTTTCTGAATTTGATAATTATGATTTGTTTATAGATAATAATTTTATAGGTAGTAATATTACTAAATTAGATAGTATTGAATGTGGGGATCACTACATAAAAATTTCTTATCAAGATATTATTATCTTTAGTGAAATTATCACTTTTAATAGCACATCAACAAAGAAAATTTTAATCAAAAGGACGAAAGAGATTGAAG
>JAOABO010000235.1 GCA_026418315.1 Bacteroidia bacterium | reverse complement strand
TGAAAACATAAAAGTATCACACATAGCAGAAGCTGTGCACTACAGAAGTTTGGACAGACAAAATTGGGGAAATTAATCTATGCTTACAAAACCCGGTATATTATTAGCAGACGACGAAGATAATTTAAGAGAAATTATTCAATTTAATCTAACTCAAGAAGGATACCATGTCTATCCTGCAAAAAATGGAAAAGAAGCATTGGAAATTTTTTTAAAGGAAAAACCACATTTACATCTGGCATTATTAGATGTAAGCATGCCCAAAATCAACGGATTTGAACTATGCGAAAAAATAAAATCTGTTGATGATAAATTTCCGGTTTTTTTTCTTACTGTTAGAAACGAAAGAGAAGATAGATTACATGGCTTAAAATTAGGTGCTGACGATTATTTAAGCAAACCTTTTGATTTAGAAGAATTATTGTTAAGAATAAAAAAAATTTTATCCCGATATAGTGTAAAAGAAATTTTTTACATCAATAAGAGAAAAATAAATTTCAATACTCTCAGCGTTGAATTACCCAATAAAACCATCCATACCTTATCAGTGAAAGAAGCTGCCTTACTCGAATACTTTATTCAAAATAAAAACAAAGCACTATCCCGCGA
>JAOABO010000234.1 GCA_026418315.1 Bacteroidia bacterium | reverse complement strand
ATTTAAATGGTGTTTTACGCTTCTTTCTACTCTTGATATTTTATCTTTTAATTATTAATGGTATCATTGAGTTATATAAGAGCGAGCAAAAGATTTTCTTATTCTTGATTTTAATAATCTTTTTTGTTTCAATTGGAATAGTTGGCTATCTCAATTTGAAATTTTCGCCTTCGGATTCAAATCCGACGCACCAACCCAGGGAAGTCAGGGAGCGCGACTATTTCTTCCATACAAGCTTCTTATATATCGGACTTTTAATTGCCTTTGGAATTCTGGGGCTTTTTGAAAGAAGAAAAAAATTAAATATCCAGAATATCCTCATTCCAGTTTTAGCTTTATATGCAATCCTTCCGGCGTTCTTCAATTTCACTCTTAATAGTAGGTACAAAAATTTCATTCCCAGGGATTATGGTTATAATCTATTGATTTCCTGCGCTCCGAATGCGGTCTTATTCACAAATGGCGATAATGATACATTTCCATTATGGTTTGTTCAGGAAGTCCTTGGAATAAGACGGGATGTCATTGTGGCAAATCTTTCTCTCATCAATACGGACTGGTATATCAGACATTTAAAGTATTGGGGAGTGCCAATAAGCTTTGATAATGCA
>JAOABO010000233.1 GCA_026418315.1 Bacteroidia bacterium | reverse complement strand
ACTTTTTTTATTATGGTATCTATTATTGGGTGGGTAGTAATAGATTTCAGTAAAAATTACCTGTGGGGCGATGCTTTACATAAAATTTTTTTAGGGCGATTAATTTTTACAATATCTGTTGTTCAATTTCTGACAATTGCTGGTGATATGATTTCTTTCTTTGGATGCTGGTTTTTATCAGATGTGGGCTTAAGAAAATTAATTGCTTTGTATGAAAACAGAAAGTATGCTTTGATTACAGAAAAGAAAAAATTCATTATCAGTTTTGCTTCCAATTTTTTTATGTTGTTTTCTTTCGCGTTGCTTTATGTATTTTCTGGTCAATTGTATTTAAGTCAAATTTTTGATAGTAGTCAAAAACAATTCATTCACTCATCTGTTTTAGAATGGGCAGCTATTACATTGGCTTTATCTGCTATTATCAAATCGGCCAATATTCCTTTTCATGGGTGGGTATTGGGAATGATGGAAGCACCTACTCCCGTATCAGGCCTCTTGCATGCCGGGTTATTAAATGCGGGACCTTTTTTAGTTATCCGCTTTGCATCTATCTTTGAAAATGTAAGCATTGCTCCTGATATACTTATCTTATGGGGTGGATTATCTGCATTGT
>JAOABO010000232.1 GCA_026418315.1 Bacteroidia bacterium | reverse complement strand
CAGCGGAACCGTACTACAGGGCTCGCCATACATGATGCTTTTAGCTACTTTCATTAATTTTTGAACTAGCAATAAGTAACCATCCACATCTATTTTCACATCTGAACAACCTTTAATAACCAAAGGTTTATCAATGTATGAATCTAATTCCAAATTTTCAACTTTATCTCTTAAAATGTTTTGTATTAAATTTTCTGTATTGCTATAAAAAATTTTTTTTGCATAGGGCTGTAAATGAACTGTTGCCAGTAAATATGCCCATTGAGGAATAATGACATCTTCAGAACAAAATACTCCTACATATTTATCCTGAAATTTTGAATAATCTATATTTTTAAGTGCTTGCCTGAAGTCCTTTTCTTTCAATATTAGTTTTTCGTATAAAAAATCTGCTATATCAAACATTAAGTATTCATCAGGACGGGGATAAAAATCTTTGAGGTCAATGATAATTAAGGAACTTTGTGCTACTTTATTAATAATAGAATCTGCCATTGCTTTGTTAAATTGTTAGACACAAATATAAATGATTATACAGAGATTATTTTGTTAAAATTTCCATTTTGGAAATTAAAAATTTAATTCATTAAATTTGCCGCCTTAAAAATTAAAACTAT
>JAOABO010000231.1 GCA_026418315.1 Bacteroidia bacterium | reverse complement strand
GGTTAATTATATCGGATTAGGTCCCTTTCGCTTTACTACTACAAAAGAAAACCTTAGTCCTGTTTTAGGATTGAAAGGATATCAAAACATAATTTCATCACTTCCAGGCAATGCACCGCCCATCTTTGCCATTGGGGGTATTCAAAAAGAAGACATTCCGGCTTTGTTGCAAATAGGAGTTTATGGTATAGCTGTATCTTCTCTTATCAATCAATCCAATAATAAATCTCAATTGGTAGAAGAATTAAATTCGTTATTATATGAAAGCGTTCAAAATTGCTGATAAAATTTTTAAGTCACGTTTAATTTTAGGTTCAGGAAAATTCGGTACCTTAGAAGAATTTGAAGGAGCCATCATGGCTTCACAAACCGAAATGGTAACTTTAGCACTAAAACGATTAGATAAAAACATTTCGGAAGACAAATGGCTGACTGTTTTACTAAAACACAACATTCAGGTGTTACCCAACACATCCGGTGCAAGAACGGCTAAAGGGGCTGTACTGGCAGCACAAATGGCCCGTGAAGCATTACAAACCAACTGGATTAAACTAGAAATTCACCCTGACCCCAAATATCTGATGCCCGATCCTATTGAAACTCTTAAAGCTACAGAACAATTAGCCAAA
>JAOABO010000230.1 GCA_026418315.1 Bacteroidia bacterium | reverse complement strand
GTTGGTTGAGTTTATGAGCAGTGGGATAAAAGAGATAGAGGGAATAAGGATAAGAGATAGATGTGATGTGGTTCAATTGAGTTTATGGTAGAAGTAGAAGTAAAAATAAAAGAGGGGGGAGTATGTTTTAGAAAATTAAGATTTTAGAAAATAAGTGATTGAAAATCAGTAATTTAATTTTTGAAACAAAAATATTTTGGACAATAGTGATTTAATTCAAACATAATTATACTCTTTGCTTAAAAGTAGTTTTTCATAAAGATTATCTTTATTAAATACAAAATACCATATGCAAAATGTAATATGAAAGTTGCAAATACTATTTTATTCTTTTTATCTTTCCAACCAAATTGTTTAATTTTTTCAACCATACGAATACTTACAACAGTAAATAAAAGATAACCTGTCATAATAACTTGCCAAACAAAGTTTCCGTGATGGATACGTTTACCTGTTTCTATAAAAACACAACTTATCAAAAATGCTATTAGGTATAATAAAATGGTAAACTGCAATAATTTATCTTCTTTGACACTTGAAAAAAATAAAATACAGTACATAATGGGAAATACTAATCCTGATATAATATGCAAAGGAAAATAATATCCACCATATAAGATCCAAATTTCGAA
>JAOABO010000022.1 GCA_026418315.1 Bacteroidia bacterium | reverse complement strand
TGAATGATTTGAGCAGTTTTTTGGGGATTTAATGGAAATTCTGGAATGTGTAAGGCATTTTCGTTTAAAGAAGCTTTGATGATGACAGTAAGCCAATTGGCAGCGGCCTTGTAGTTAGATGTATATTGGCATAATTCATTGAACCAAAGTGCAAATTCTTTATCTTCTGTAATAACTCCTGCATCGTATTCTGAAAGTTTGTACTCTTGTGTGTATTTGTTGAAAAGTTCTTCCGGCAAGGGTGGCAAAGTAGATTGTATTTTTTGAATAAAATCTTTTGTAACAATAACGGGCGGTAAATCGGGCTCGGGAAAATAACGATAGTCATTAGCAAGTTCTTTGGTTCTTAAGGAAAAGGTAATTCCTTTTACAGCATCAAAACTGCGGGTTTCGGAAACAATGGTTTCGTTTTTTTCAATCAGTTCTATTTGCCTTTGAATTTCATAGTCAATGGCTCTTTGTACATTTCTGAATGAGTTGAGGTTTTTTACTTCTACTTTTGTTCCGAATTTTGTTTCACCTTTTTTTCTTACCGATACATTGACATCGCATCTTAAAGAACCTTCTTCCATGTTTCCGTCGCAAATTTCTAGGTAACGAATTAATTTTCTGATAGCTTGCAAATAGTAATATGCTTCTTCTCCGCTGCGGATATCTGCTTCGCTGACTATTTCAAGCAAAGGGATGCCGGTGCGGTTAAAATCTACCAAGGATTCAAAGGGGTCTAAGTCGTGTAAATTTTTACCTGCATCTTCTTCCATGTGGATTCTAATAAGACGGACCTCTTTCTTTTCACCATTCTTTAATCTGAAAGTAATATTTCCTCCTTTGCAAATAGGGGTTTTATCTTGAGTAATCTGATAACCTTTTGGAAGATCAGGATAAAAATAATTTTTTCTTGCAAATCCATTGAAAGAGCTTATTTCAGATTGTACGGCAAGCCCTAATTTGATAGCGTACTCAATGGCTTTTTTATTGATTTTTGGTAAGGTTCCCGGGTAGCCAAGGGTGATTTCACTAATGTGTGTGTTGGGCATATCTCCAAATGAAGTGGAATCGCTACTGTACATTTTACTTTTGGTCAGTAGCTGTATGTGGCATTCAAGTCCTATTACAGGTTCATAAACTGGATGGTACATAAAAAAGCGTTTGAATGTGCGAATATAAATAAAATGAAAGGGATTTTTTACTTGAAGGAAAAGATAATGGTAATGCTGCCTTTTTGTTCTTCAAATTGTGAATGTGTAGAAAATTTTAATTGTAAGGCAAACTGTCTGGCTTTGGCTTTAAGGATGGGGCTGGTGGTAGTGGTACCTCTTCCATTAGGTTCAGCATCTATTACATTACCACTTTTATCTACCTTAATATCTACTACTACAATACCTTCTTCTTTAGTATCAGAGGGTAGGGGAGGGTGAAACAGTAAACTTCTTCCCTTTAAGTCAAATCCAAAAGGTGCTTTGCCTGATGAAGCGCCGCTACCATTTCCTAATCCATCAGGGTTATGTCCTGTTCCTCCTTTTCCGTGTGAAAAGGGATTTCCGGTAGGTTCACCTTCATTTCCTTCATGACCTGAATTTCCGTCTCCGCCGCCTTTTCCTTTATTTTTATTGAATTTTTCTGCTAAAAGTTCGGCCGCTGTTTTTTCTTTGGGTTTTTCTTTTGTTTCGGTAGGATGAATAATGGTAGTTTGCTCTTTTACTTCTATTTTTTTGTTGTCGGGTAATGTAATATCTTCTCCCTTTTCAGAAGTATATGTTTGTTCTGTATTGTTTTGATGGTTTGGGGTAGTGGTTTCTTTTACTATTACATTAGTAGCTTCTCCAAGTTGGTTTTCTTCAACATGACCGGTACCTTCATTAAAAGTGCCGTAATTGACTTCCATACCGCCACCGGCTGCAGATTCGGGAAAAGGGGGAATGGGTGTAATCAATTTGATTAAAATAAGAATGATGATAACCAGAGCAAGTGCAAATAAGGATGAAAAAAATGCCATCCAATTAAAACTTTTGTTATCTTCGAAGTGGGCAATCATGATATTATTTGGTGTTAGAAGGAGCAGTAGCAATGATCATTTTACATTTGGCTCTGTCTCCTATTTGCATCACATCTATAAAGTCCTGATATTTGAGGTCCTTATCAATGTGTAGAACCACAGTGGGTTCAGAAGCATTTTTTGTTTTTTCTAAAATTACATTTTCTAATTCGGAGAAATCCACTTCTTTGGTATCAACAAAATATCTTCTGTCTTTGGTTACCGATAAGTGAATGGGTTTTTTGCTATTATCTATGGGTCTGTTGGCTTTAGAGTTGGGGAGATTGACTTTAATAGCGTTGGGACTTACCATGGTGGAAAGTATCAAAAAAAACAGAAGTAAAAAAAACATAATGTCGTTCAAAGAATCGGTGCTGACTTCTGCTTCTTTGTGTGCTTTTTTTCTTAATCTGTTCATACGGTTTCAGTTTTATTGAGAATTTCCAAAAACTGAAGTTGAGTTTCTTCTAAATGCCTTGCTGCTTTTTCAATTTTTGCATTGAGCCAGTGATAAAAAATAAAAGAGAGAATACCTATTGCAAGACCTGTGGCAGAAGAGATCATTTTTTGATAAAGCCCTGTAGAAATCACTTCAATTTCTACTGTTTTAGCCAGTGAAATATCGTAAAAAATAACAATGACACCAATAATAGTTCCAATAAATCCAAACATAGGAGCCACTCTTCCAATGATATTTAATACGTTCAGGTTTTTTTCCATATAACTTAAAGACAAAGATGCTGCAATATCCATGGCTTCTTTTATTTCGGTTTCGGGCTTGCCAATTCTTTCTAATCCTTGTTTAATCATAAGGGCTTGTGGGGTGTTGGTTTTTTCACAAAGATGAATTGCTGAATCTATATCGCCTTTTTTTACAAACTCCTGAATAGTAAAAATAAATTGTTTGTCAAAACGAGCGTTTTTAGATAAATACATTAATCTTTCCACTGTAAAATAAATCACTAAAATGAAAAGCAAAGCCAGAGGAATAAGAATAGGTCCTCCTTTAAGGAGCATTTCAAAAAGTGTAATTTCATTTTGTTGTTGCATGATATCTGCAATGGGTGCAACGGAAGTGTGTATGGTATCTGTTGGGGTTTGTGCTGCAATGAATAGCATAAAAAATTTTTTGCGTAAAGATACTTTTCATCTTGCTTTGTATATTGATGTTAAAACAATAAATTTCAACAAAAAAATGTGGATAATTCTTTGATGAATCTGAATAATGCTTGCTACAATATATAATGATTAATCATTGAAAATGTTACATATTACCAAGAACATTTGCAGGGTGGAGAAAAATAAATTTTGGTATTGGGTAGAAGTGAGCGGATATAATTTTGTTGTTGTTCGTTTAATAATATGCTTCTAAGGTCCATTAACCGTAAATTTTCCAAATCTGCCATTTTATTAGAAAAGTAAGATAAATTATTATCCCATAGGTCTAATACTTTTAGTTTGGAAAGTTTACTAATGGACTCTGGTATGCTGTCTATATCATTTTGATTAAGATTGAGATAATATAAGTGGGGTAGGTTAGTGATAGCGTTTGGGAATTTGGACAATTTGCATCTGCTACAACTGAAATACTGAAGATATTGAAGTTCTTTAATATTTTCGGGTATTTCTCGTATATCGTTTTTGCTGATATCAAGATATTGCAGATTTTTGAATTGCAGAATTTCTTTTGGAAAAGATTTGTATTTTTTTTTGCGAAGTACGAGTTTGTAAACTTGGTCGGGGTTTTTCAGAGCAGAGTCCAAATGATTATATTCTTTTGCTTGGGTTAATGAAAGTGAATCTAAAAGATTATTTTGTGAATAAATATTCGTGATAATTAAGAGCAAGAATAAGTATCTTATCATGACTAATCTATTGTAGCAATTACTTTGAGTTCAATAGCAATAGGAGTAGGTAAGCAGTTAATTTCAATAGTAGTGCGACAAGGGGGATTGGTTTTGAAGTATTCTGCCCATATTTTATTGAATATAGGAAAATCGTCTTTCATATTGGTGAGGAATACTGTAACATCTACTACTTTGTCTAAACTGCTTCCTGCTTCTTCTAAAACGGCTATTACATTTCTGAACACACTGTGTATTTGTTTTTCTATATCGTAAGTTACTACATTGCCTTTGTCGTCTAAAACTACACCGGGAATGTTTTTACTCCCTTTTTCTCTTGGGCCAATGCCACTTAAAAAGAGCAGGTTACCAACTCTTTTAGCGTGCGGATAATGCCCTACCGGCTCTGCTGCCTTTTGAGAGTGAATGTTGTTGCTCATAAGTTAATATTTTTATCTTTTGGATATTTAACTGAGTATTTAAATATTATTTTCCTTTCCTCATCAGGATTCATGTTGAATTTCCATGTCAGTTTACCTGTGTTTTTATCATAAATAGCATTGCTGTTTTCAAGCATTTCTACTTCTATTTCTTGCAAGGTAGAGAGTGGTATTTGATCTTCTATAACAATTTCAATAGTATTTTTCTTTTTGTTTTTTATGGTGATTTCATAACCTCTGGTTTCTTTTCGGTTGTTACCAATAATTTTTTTCTCATTCAGTTTTTTGACGAGTTGTCTTTTTACAGAAATATTTTTATCAATACCTAATGATAGCTGTAAGGTGTCTTTTGTAATATCAGCATTGATTTCAGATTCTCCAATATAAGAGTTTTCAATAAATATATAGAGTGGGGCAGACATTAAATTGTATTTTTCCCAATCAGAAATTTCAGCTAGTAAATAGGCGTATTCACTGAGCTTAGGTGCTGTATAATAGGTATAATGAGCGTCTATGTTTTGGGTTTGTACATCTATTCGGGTGGGCTTGTTATTGGAAGGGATGTTAACAGGTATTTGAATCTGAAATTGTTGTGTAGTTGCTTTTTCTACGGATTGTGTATAGTCAGCAGTATTTTCTGCAGATTTGGCAAGTTTAACTCCCTCTTTGTCTGCAGCGGGTACTTCGGAATAAGCGACGGACGGGGCGTTCATTTCTTCTTTTCCTTTGTATTTATATCGGCTTACTTTTTTAGGATAATTGTAACTATAACTTAACCACCATGGGGTAAGTTCGGGCTTGGAATGGCTCATCACAGGAGAAGATGTAGATAAGGAAAGTTGAATATTTTCCCAATCAATACCGGTATTTTGAACAATTTGTGCTTTGAGCAGGAGTTGTGCAGGTTGTTTTAAGTCATTTACTCTGATTTCATATTCAGGATACCAGTAGGTATTGGTACAAATATACTCTATGCTTAATTGAGCATTATTGACATTATCGTTGGCATATATTTCTATATGAATTTCGCCTGCAGGTTTATTTTTTTGAGTATTGAGTTCATTCAATTGATTTTGTATATTATCAATTTGTTCTTTTAATTTTTTGATTTTTGGAGTCAGCTCAGATTTTTTACTGCGTATATCGTTAAGGCGGGTTCTATAAAAATTAGCCATTTTTTCAAGTTCAGTAACAGACACGCCTGTGTTTTGACCGCCAATAGATTTATTAACTATTAAAAGATTTTCTTCGTCTTCAAAAGTTTTGAGTTGTATATCTAAGTTGTTTTTTTTGCTTTGCAGGTATTCCAGAGTATCTTCTAATTGCTGTATTTTTTTGGAGACGGATTTAGACGGAATATAATTGAGTTGAAACTGTGAAGAAAGTATTACAAAATTTCCTTTTCCACTTATTTGAATAGTATTGGGAATTACTGAAGTAGCAATATTTTCCACAATGACGGTTTGATGTCCTTTATTAAGATTAAAAGCAGGTGTTTGGTGAGAAAGCAATGCCTGTGCAAGATATACTTCTGCTTTTTGAATTTTGGATTTTGTTCTGATTTCCTGTTGGGCAGGCATTTGAATAAAAAACAGACATGTTGTGAGAATGGTTATGAATTTTGTCATAAAAAAATTTTGTCAAATATAGTGAAAAAAACAAAGTACCTTTGCAGGGATGTTACAAAAAGTACAGGAATATTTTATTACATTGATAAGTTTAGTAGGTGAGGCCTTTATGCTTGCAAAGAATGCTTTATTTTCAAACAAAATTCGTTCATGGTTAAGTTTGTTGGGTGTAACTATCGGTATTTTTTCTGTCATTTTAGTATTTACCTTTATTGATGGGTTAGAAAGAAGTATCAGAGATAGTGTACAAAGTATAGGAGGTAATGTGGTGTATATTCAAAAATGGCCGTGGGCGTTTGGTGAAGATTACCCATGGTGGAAGTATCTTGAAAGACCTTTACCTAAATACGATGAGTGGTTGGATTTAAAAAAACATTTTGATGAAGATAAGTATGCGATTACTTTTTGTGTGAGTGTGTTTTCATCGGGGGCTATAAAATATCAGAAAAATTCGGTATCAGATTTCAGGGTCATTGGTTGTACTTATGAGTTTGCAAGAGTGCGAGGAATTAATTTTATAGCGGGCAGGTATTTTTCAGAATCAGAATTCAATCAGGGGAAAAATGCAGTGGTATTGGGCTATACTATTGCCAAGAACTTATTTGGTAATCCAATGTATGCATTAAACAATCAGGTTGTGTATAATGGCAGAAGGTTAGAAGTCATTGGAGTTTTAAAAGAAGAAGGTAAAAACATTTTTAATTCGAGCAGCGATGAAGTTATTTTAATTCCCTACTTATATGCTGAAAAATTTTTAAATGTAAAAGGAGAAAGTGCTAATCCTTATATTGCAGTTAAACCGCTTTCAGATGACTATGATGAAAATGCTTTATTGAGCCAGCTAAAAATACACATGAGAAAAATCAGAAAATTAAAACCATCAGAAGAAGATAATTTTGCACTTAATCAAAGTTCATTGATTGAAAAAAACACAGAGGGTTTATTTTCAATGCTATCTGTAGCAGGGTGGATTATTGGCGGATTTTCAATTCTTGTTAGTGCATTTGGCATAGCTAATATTATGTTTGTATCTGTAAAAGAAAGAGTGTCTATTATAGGAGTGCAAAAAGCACTGGGTGCAACAAAGATATTTATTTTACTACAGTTTTTGATAGAGTCCGTCATTTTAACTTTAATAGGAGGTATTATAGGATTGGTTATAACTTATTTAACCATTCAGTTAATTCAACCTTATATTGACCTTCAAATACAATTATCTCTGTCTAATATCTTGCTGGCTATTAATATTTCAATTTTAACCGGCATTATCAGTGGTTTTGTTCCTGCTTATTCTGCTTCGCAGTTAAACCCTGTAGAAGCAATGCGTGAAGTATAATTAATTTCTTAGCCAGTCAGTATTTGCCCATATCATGAGTGCTAACAGTATAAATAATCCTATTTGGTTAGCAACATAAATAACTTTTTCCGGAACCTTTTTGCCTGTGATCATTTCAAAGAGGGTAAATATGATATATCCTCCGTCCAGCATTGGAATAGGCAAAAAGTTCATAAAGGCAAGAACTAAAGATAAAAATGCTGTAAAGCTCCAAAATGCCTGCCAGTTCCAAGATTCAGGCATGGCTTTGTACATGCTATAAAATCCGCCCACCTGTTTGTGGGCACCTTTTACTTTCATCAAAATACTGAATTGCTTTACTTGCATTACAATGTTATTAATGGCTGTGTGAACGCCTTCTGTAAAAGATTTTGCCAAACTGTATTTTTCTGTTTGAATAGGGACATATTTCTCTACATTTCTAATAAAACCCAAAGTTCCATTTAAAGTAACATTGCTTTTAATTATAATAGTATCATTGTTTCTAACAACGGTAATAGGTACTTTTTCTTTTCCTTTGTATTTTAATAGTGCTGATTGAAGTTCATCAAAAAAGAATACAGGAATAGTATCTACCTTAATGATTTTATCTGCTTTTTTAAAGCCCGCATCGTAAGCGTAGGAATGAGGTATTACACTATCTACTTCAACCGGTGTGCGTGGAAAAACAAACATTGATTTTTTTGAATTAGCCAAAATATCGCTGATGTTTTGTTCATTAATAGGGATATTGATGATTGTTCCATTTCTTTCTACCTGAATGCTTTTGGCCTGATTGATAACTATTTTCAAAGCAATTTTTTCTATTGACTGAACGGGCTCATTATCTATAGATAGTATTTTATCTCCGTTTTTTAATCCTATTGATAATGCTACAGAATCGCACTGAATACCATATTTCAGTTGATTGGCCGGAATATACTCTTTCCCCCAATAAAATAAGACCATCCAGTAAATAAAAACACCTAAAATCAAATTCATTAAAATACCACCCATCATGATTAATAATCTTTGCCAAGCTGGTTTACTGCGAAATTCCCATGGCTGGGGCTCTGTTGTTAATACAGATTTGTCCATTTGTTCATCTACCATGCCGGATATTTGTACATATCCACCTAAAGGGAACCAGCCAATACCATACTCTGTATCGCCAATTTTCTTTTTGAACAAAGAAAAATTGGCTATGTTGGCAAACGGAAAAAGAAAGTCAAAGAATAGATAAAACTTTTCTACTCTTGTTTTGAACAGTTTGGCAAACAAAAAATGACCAAATTCATGTATAGCAACAAGTATAGAAAGAGATAGTAATAGTTGTAATATTTGCATGAGAAAGTTTTAAGCCCGCCAATGTACAAAATAATGTGTGAGCATGTTAGTACTAATAAAATTAAAAAGTATTATTTTTCAAAAAATTGTGATATTCATAGAGCATTGGCTTTTAAATAGTTTGCATTTTAATTTTGTACATTTGAAGCAAAATTGATTTTATGAGAATTCTTGTTTATTTATTAGGAATGCTGATGTTACATGATGCTATAGCACAAAAGAAAAATATCAATGCGGCGTGGAGAGCACTTACCGATTATCAAAGTACTTTAAATGATAAACCCAATTTGCAATATTTAATAAAAGCCAAAGAAAATATAGATGTGGCTATTCAAAATCCTGAAACTAAAGAAGATGCCAAAGCATTAACTTATCATTCACAAATATATTTTGAATTATTCAAATATTATCAGAATAATCCTGATATAAATACAAACCCTTATGTTTATTTGAATACAGCTATACAATCATATAGAACATTACAAGATAAGCATCCAAAGGTAGCCGGTACTCCCGAAATACAAAATCATGCCATATTATTATTAAATACTTCAAGTAAAGAGGCAGTTCAATTATTTAATGAAAAAAAATACCATGAAGCCAGCCAGTTGTTTTATGATTACTACGATTTAAGAAAAAAAATATTCAATACCGCCGATACCAGCTATTTATTCAACGCATTTGTGAGTGCATATAAAGCAGAATCAGAAAAAATTAAGACCTATGCAGAAGAATTAAAAAAAATTAATGGCGATAATCCTAAATTATATCAAATGTTGTATTACTATTATCAAAATAAAAAAGATAGTACGCATGCTTTAAAAACGCTTCAGGAAGGCAGAAATAAATTTTTTAACGACCATGCACTTTTAAACCTTGAAACAGATTATTACATAACTCATAAGCAATACCAACATGCTATAAAAAATCTTGAACAATTAATTCAAAGAGATTCTACCAATGCATTATTATTACTTACATTAGGAAATATTTATGATAATATGGCCAACCAAAGAATGAACCAAAAAAATTATTCTGACACTACCGATCAATTTTTTCAAAAAACAATTCAATCATATTTGCAAAGTTACAGACATAAGGATAAACTTGACCAAGAAAACTTATTTACATTGGCTTATAATTTAGGGGCGTATTATACCAACTATGGATTGTTTTATTATAATAAAAAAATGAAAGAGTTAAAAATAACTGATCTTTCCCAAAAACAAAAAGAAGTAGAAAATAAAAGAAAGGAATATACGCAAATGAGTTTGCCTTACTTAAAGGAAGCAGAAAGCATAAAGCCCAATGATAATACGGTAATTACAGCGTTATATCGTGTTTATGCTTTGATAGGCGACAGCAAAAATGCTGAATTGTATAAAAACAAAATGTTGGGTAAGTGATGATTGTTGAAACACGAATGAGTAGTGGTATAAGCAATTATATCCAATCCAAATGTTCTTAAAAATATCACTATAATTTACATTATGTTAAGTTGCGTGTAGAGAATCAAAAAAATTCAATATCCTAAAGTAATTTTATTATTCACATACAAAGTGTTTTACCCTTGCGGGGGGCTATCATACACTCACTTTATCAAGAGTTACAATGTTTTTTCACTAATGGACTGAATAATATCGTATTTTGTTATGATATGATAATCTCCCAGCATGTCTTTTGTTAAAACCGCACTACTTTCTTTATCAATTAATTGAGCTATTTCATCAATAGTGGCAGTCAGTTCTACTATAGGAAAAGGTTTTTGCATAACATCTTTTATTCGGGCATTTTTCAGTTCAGGATTGTTGATGATGCTTTGATATATATAATTATCTGAAACAGAGCCAACAAATACGTTATTTTCTACAACTGGTATTTGCGAAATATCGTATTTCTGAAATAATTTTACAGCTTCTGTTACAGCTTGGTGAGAATCAATAGTAATAAGTTTTAAATGCTGATGGCTTCTTATCAAATCAATTGCTTTGGGTTTTGAAAAGGATAAAAATCCTCTTTCACGCATCCAATCATCATTAAACATTTTAGCCAGATACCTTGAGCCATGGTCGTGAAAAATAATCACCGCAAATGTATTTTCATCAAAAAAATTTTTCATTTGTAAAACTCCAGCCATAGCGGCTCCTGCACTATTTCCGGCAAATATTCCCTCTTCTCTTGCTATTCTACGGGTCATAATGGCCGCATCTTTATCAGTTACTTTTTCAAAATGATCAATAACTGAAAAATTTACATTTTCAGGAAGAAAATCTTCTCCAATACCTTCTGTAATGTATGGATAAATTTCATTTTTATCAAATACTCCGGTTTCTTTATATTTTTTGAACACTGAGCCGTAAGTATCAATTCCTAAAACTTTTATGTCAGGATTTTGCTCCTTCAAAAATTTTCCTGTACCACTAATAGTGCCACCTGTTCCTACTCCTACAATGAGATGTGTAATTTTTCCTTGCGTTTGTTCCCACAATTCAGGACCGGTTTGCTCATAATGCGCTTGTGTATTACTTAAATTGTCGTATTGATTGGGCTTCCACGCGTTTGGTATTTCTTTGGCTAAACGAGTTGATACAGAATAATAAGATTTTGGATCTTCGGGCTCTACATCTGTGGGGCAAACAATCACTTCTGCTCCGAATGCTCTTAAAGCATCTATTTTTTCTTTACTTTGCTTATCTGTAGTGGTGAATATACATTTATATCCTTTCAAAACAGCTGCAATAGCAAGTCCCATACCCGTATTTCCACTTGTTCCTTCAATAATTGTTCCGCCTGGTTTCAATAATCCTTGTTTTTCGGCATCTTCAATCATTTTTAATGCCATGCGGTCTTTAATAGAATTACCCGGATTAACTGTTTCCAGTTTTATGTAATATTCTCCGGGTAAATCTTTTGTAATCTTATTGACTTTTACTAAGGGCGTGTTTCCTATTGTTTCAAGAATATTATTGTACACACCATATTTTCTCAATGGATGTGTAGATTTATTAAATTTATCCATCATAATGAAATAGTTTGATTGAATTCAAAACAGGACATGGCGGGCTTTTGCCAGTAATTGATTTTCAGTAAGATGATTTTCTGATGGCTCTATAAAAACAGATTTATCAGAAAATTTTTTGTTTTCGGAAATATAGTTGTTTAACTTGTTTTTCCATGTTCCCGGCCCTGTAATATATATAATATCATAATCGGCTATTTTAGATTCAATGGTTTTTAAGTATTGTAATTCTTCGTTATGAAACTGATTGTGTTTTTTGTGTTCATTGTTAGATGCATGCTTGGGAGAAAACTTATAGGTATCTTTTCCTTCTCCTTCAATTTTGTCATCTCTTAAAGTGATGGGAGATTCTATAATTTCAAGCTTAACCTCTCCCTTATCTTTGTAATATAGCTTAGCATCTTTACTGGTAACAAACACCATTATTCTTTTTAAACCTTCCATACTGTCAATTTTTTCGCAATAATATGATATTTTTTATTCTGTGTCAATGATTTTTCTCATAAAAAAATTAAAGAGGAGTTCATTGTAAAGTAATATGTGATATGTCAAATAAAATATGTACCTTTGCACCAGCCATGAGAAAGTTACTCATTATACTTATTCCAGTTTTTATTATAGATCTGGTATTTGATGGCGAGCAAATTATTAAACTTCCATCTCTTGTCTTTCATTTTTATGAACATCAGCAAAACCATCAACTTGACTTTATAGATTTTTTAGTTTTGCATTATGTAAACGAACATACACAGTCAGACGAACATCATAATCTGCCATTTAAAGATCATCATAATTGTTCTCATATACATTTTTATCATCATAAAACTCAAACCATCAAAATTGAAAGTAGTTACTTCTTTGAACAAGAGTTTGCCATAACAAATGTTCCTCACATAAAAAGTCCATCTTGTTTTTCTGTTTGGCATCCGCCTAAAGTATAGTTGAAGTTATTTTAAAATATTTTCATCTATTCATTTTCACATTGTTGAAATTTTATACTTTCAACACTTCACATTAAATATCATTTTCTATGATCAATCATATCATTCTGTTATCATTAAAAAACAAATTTATTATATTGTTATTAGTTCTTGCTTTAATAATAACAGGCATATTGGAATTTCAAAAGTTACCCATAGATGCCGTTCCGGATATTACCAATAATCAGGTACAAATTATTACCACGGCACCTTCATACGCAGCACAGGATATTGAAAGAAAAATAACTTTTCCGATAGAACAGGTGTGCAGCAACATAAGCGGAATAAAAGAAATACGAAGTTTTTCAAGATTTGGATTATCTCTTATTACTATCGTTTTTGAAGATCATATTGATATTTACTGGGCAAGACAACAAGTAGCCGAAAGATTGCAAAAAATTCAAAATGATATTCCGTCAGAAATTGGTAAGCCCGAACTGGCACCCATTACTACCGGACTTGGAGAAATTTATCAATACATTGTTCGTCCTGCCAAAGGATATGAAAAAAAATATTCTCTAACCGATTTAAGAGAAATTCAGGATTGGATAATCAGAAGGCAATTACTTGGCACAAAAGGTGTAGCCGATGTCAGCAGTTTTGGAGGAAAACTAAAACAATATGAAATTACTATTAATCCTTACTTATTAAATGCCTATCAAATCACTTTGTTTGATGTATTGGAAGCACTTGAAAAAAACAATCAAAATACCGGCAGTGCTTATATAGAAAAACACTCAACAGCTTATTTTATCCGAACAGAGGGCATTATAACTTCTATACAAGATATTGAAAATATCGTTATCAGAAATACAACAGCAAAAATTCCCATTCAAATAAAAGACATTGCTAAAATAAAAATTGCCAGTGCACCCAGATATGGAGCATTGGTATATACCTCTAAAGGTGCTGACGAACAATATGAAGCAGCCGGCGGTATTGTTATGATGTTAAAAGGAGAAAATAGTAATGAAGTAATTGAAAGAGTAAAAAATAAAATATCTGAAATACAAAAAATACTGCCTGAAGGCGTAGTGATAGAACCCTTTTTAGACAGAACCAAAATGGTCAACTCTACTACCCATACAGTATTCAAAAATTTAATAGAGGGTGCTGTTATTGTAATTATAGTATTAATATTTTTTCTTGGAAATATTCCATTTGGTTTATTGGTCGCATCTATCATTCCCCTTTCTATGTTATTTGCAGTAATTATGATGAATTTATTTCATGTTTCGGGAAACTTAATGAGTATGGGTGCATTGGATTTTGGATTAATTGTAGATGGTGCTGTTATTATTGTAGAATCTGTTTTATATCACTTTTCAAAATCATCTCAAATTAAAAAATTATCTGCAAGTATTTCGGACAAGCTGGTTTTTACAACATCTTCAAGGATGATGAATGCTGCTGTTTTTGGACAAATTATTATTCTCATTGTTTACTTGCCGGTACTGTACTTTTCAGGTATAGAAGGTAAAATGTTTCGTCCCATGTCTCAAACCGTCATTTTTGCATTAGCCGGTGCGTTTTTACTATCTATTACATATATACCCGTTATGTGTTCTTGGATTATTCGGCATGGCAATACATCTCACTCCCACATAAGTGATAAGATGATGAATAAAATAGAACAGAAGTATCTGCGTTTATTCAAATTATTTTTTAGAAATGGAAAATGGCTGGTGATTAGTATCCTCGTAATTTTTGGAACTTCTATTTATTTATTAATCCAATCAGGAGGTGAATTTATGCCTACATTAGAAGAAGGAGATTTTGCAGTAGAAACAAGATTAATAACAGGTTCAGGATTATCCACTACCATTGAATATTGCAAACAAGCATCGGCATTATTAGCAAAAGAATTTCCAAATGAAGTAGAAAAAATTGTGAGTAAAATAGGAAGTGGAGAAATTCCTACCGACCCTATGCCCATAGAAAGTGCAGACATGATGGTAATACTCAGTCCTGTACAAAAATGGAAAAAGGCAAAGAGTTTTGATGAACTCGCTCTAAAGATGCAAGAAAAACTGCAAAGTATTGTTGGTTTATCTACCAGTTTTCAATATCCTGTACAAATGCGATTTAATGAACTTATTGCTGGCGCCAAGCAAGATGTGGTTTGTAAAATTTTTGGCGAAAATATTGATACGCTCTCCAAGTACGCCCATCTGATAGCCGAAACTGTCAAGCAAATTAAAGGCACAGAGGGCATTTACGAAGAACCCATTTTTGGTCAGCCACAAATCAGAATACAATGGAATCGTGAAAAATTAGCACAATTCAATATAGATGTAAATAGTGCCAACCTATATATTAAATCGGTTGTGGCGGGCAATCTTGCAGGACAAGTATATGAAAATGAAAGAAAATTTGATATTACCATTAGAATTGACAGTACACATAGAAACATTGAAAGCATACAAAATTTACCCATTGCAGATAAAAATGGAAACATAGTTCCTCTTAATCAAATTGCAGAGATAGATATTGTAACCGACATCAATCAAATACAAAGAGAAGATGCCAAAAGAAGAATTGTGGTTGGATTTAATGTTCGCGGAAGAGATGTGGAAAGTGTAATCAATGAATTGAAAACCAAACTTGAATCCATACAAATACCTCCTGGTTATTTGATAAAATTTGGTGGCAGCTTTGAAAATTTAGAATCTGCAAAACAAAGATTAATGATAACCGTTCCTGCTGCTCTATCTCTCATTTTTTTGATTCTTTATTTTAGTTTTTCTTCTTTTCAATTATCTGTTTTAGTTTATTCCACTATACCTATGTCTGTAATAGGCGGTATATTTTTTCTTTATTTCAGACAAATGCCTTTTAGCATTAGTGCAGGCGTGGGATTTATTGCCTTATTTGGAATTGCAGTATTAAATGGCATCATCCTGGTTTCAGAATTTGAAAGAGTAAAACAAAAGAATACTCATTTTTTGAAAATTGTTTTGCATGGGATTCGTGCTCGTTTACGACCTGTACTTATGACCGCCACCGTAGCATCTTTAGGTTTTTTTCCAATGTTTATCAATACCGACATAGGGGCCAATGTGCAAAGGCCTTTGGCTACAGTGGTTATTGGCGGTTTGCTGACCTCTACCCTACTCACCTTATTCATTTTACCTATTTTGTATTATCATTTTATTCTGTCTAAAAAGAAAATTTTTTCTAATAAGATAATAACGGGCTTCATCCCATTGTTTGCTTTACTTCTTCCTGATAATACCCTGTGTCAAATTCAAGTAAACTATAAAATGTGTGTTGACTCCGCCATTCAAAACAATAAGCAAATACAAATGCAAAACATTCTTTCTCAATATCAGAAAGAACACATTAAAACGGGCTGGAACATTAGTAAAACCAATATTCAATTTCAATACGGGCAGTACAACAGTGCATTTTTAGACAACAGCATTCAAATGCAACAATCCATTAGTTTTCCAACCAATTATATTCATCAGAAAAAATTACTTATTGCAGAATGGGATATTTCTGAATTACAAAAAGAGTTATTAAAAAAGAATATTAAAGCTACAGTAGGCAAATTATTTTACGACATTGTCATTTTGAATGAAAAAATAAAAATACTCCAACATGCTGATAGTATTTACAAAGAAAACCTGAAATTAATAGAACTACAATATAAGTCAGGGGCCATCAGTGAATTGGAAAAGAATAGTATGAGCAACCTTTTATATGAAAATCAAATGAATTTACTGGAAGTAAACAAAAATAAAAAGAGATTGATTCTTTTACTCCAACTGATTACAGGCATCCATTTTATTCAGGATATAGAATATACTTCAATACTTGCTCATATTAATCTAAACGATACAATGAGTATCCAAAATCATCCGGCTGTTCGGATATCAGAAAAAAACATTGTAAAGCAAACTCACAAAATGGAATTGGAAAAATCAAAATTACTTCCTGATTTCAATGTGGGGTATTCCAATTTATCGCTTACGGGCTGGGGGTCTGATAATCAGTATTATCCGTCATCAAGACGATTTCAATTTGTGCATTTAGGTGTGGAAGTTCCCATTTTTTTTACATCACAATCTCATAAAATAAAAGCAGAAAAGCACCTTATTAAGTTTAGTCATATTCAATACGAATGGGAAAAACAACTCAAATACAATGAATTTCAAAAATTAATTCAAGAATATTTTTCAAATCAAAAAATTATAGATAGTTATGAACAAAACATATTGGTCAATTTAAATAAAACCAAATATTTAGCTCACCTGAATTATCAAAAAGGAAACATTAACTTTTGGGAATGGACCAACTACACACTGCAAAGTATTCAGTCACAACTTAACTACTTAAACTACATACAACAACAAAATCAAATCATATTTGAACTACAAAATTTCATAAATAATTAAACATAAAACTTATGAAAACAAAACCATTTTTTTTCTTGATTGTATTTTCAATCTTCATAGCATGTAAAAATAATAATTCATCTGAAGAAAAAGATGTTTCAGATTCTAATGTAATTGTATTATCTAAAAACGAAATTCAGAATTTGCAAATCATTACCGATACTCTTCATAAAAAAAATATTTCAAGCATTTTACACTTCAAAGGTAAAATTGATGTTCCGCCACAAAACATTTATTCACTAAGTGTGCCTTTGGGCGGATATTTGAAATATACCCATCTATTACCAGGTATGAAAATTAAAAAAAACGAAACAATAGCGGTGTTGGAAGACCCTCAATACATACAGTTGCAGGAAGACTATTTAAGTACCAAAAATCAATTAGCATTGTTAGAAAAAAATTACACCCGACAAAAAGATTTGTGGGAACAAAAAGCCGTGAGTGAAAAAATTTATGAACAGGTAAGCACCGAATACGAAAATACCAAAGTAAAACTCAAGGCCCTGGAAGAAAAATTAAACCTGATTAATATCTATCCAAAAGATTTAACGGCAGACAATATCAGCCGAACTATTCGTATTTCCGCCCCCTTTACAGGATATGTAACCAACATCTATTTTTCTACAGGAAAATATATTCAGCCATCAGAAATTTTATTTGATCTGGTAAACCCTGAAGATATTCATTTAAATATTAAAGTGTTTGAAAAAGATTTAGAACATCTGAAAATCGGACAAAAAGTGTGGGCTTATACCAATTACAATCCCAATAAAAAATATCCATGCGAAATAATTTTAATCAATAAAGTAGTGAATACAGACGGTACCATTGATGTGCACTGTCATTTTGATAAATATGACGAAACACTCATACCCAATACTTATATGCAAGCAGATGTCATTATTGAAAATTACAATACTTATACTATTCCATCCAAGGCAGTAGTGTTTTACAACAACAAACATTTTGTATTTATCCGAAAAAATGAAAAAGAATTTGAAATGAGAGAGATAAAAATATCCAATCAAACCGAAAGTGACGTGGGAATTGAAAACTATAAAGAACTACTGAACAAACAAATTGTAATCAACAATGCTCATGCTTTACTGATGAAATCAAAAAACTTACAAAGCGAAGAATAAAAGAACAATTGTGCGCAAGGAGGGACTCGAACCCCCACGCCTTTCGGC
>JAOABO010000229.1:383-633 GCA_026418315.1 Bacteroidia bacterium | reverse complement strand
CGACCAAAATAAGCACTACTGCCAACAGGCGTTTGGCTCAATGGCGGGTGACGTGGTTAATTGAACATTCTACCTCGCATCAACTTTTGTGGTGTATTGACAGTTTTGTGCCCCGAAATCCGCCACTGCGCCAAGCGCCAAACCGTTAGCGGCAAGCCGTTTTCAAAAAATTGACCTGAAAAAGTGGACAAAAATTCTTAACTTGGGACAAATAAATTACAATATGTCAACAGTGGAATTAAGAAAGAGG
>JAOABO010000229.1:0-373 GCA_026418315.1 Bacteroidia bacterium | reverse complement strand
CGGAGGACATTGAAATTTGTAAATTAAATGACGACCAGAAGAAAGCAATTAGTGAAGCCCGACAGCAAATAAAAAACGGACAATTTTTGACTGAAGAACAAGCTAACAAAGAAATTGACGAATGGCTAAAAGACTAATTTGGTCTCCTAGAGCCCAAAACGACAGGAAAGAAATATTAAAATTTTGGCGAGAGAAAAATAAATCCAACACTTACAGTAAAAAGTTAGACCTGAGATTTAGAGAAGTCATTAACTTGACAAAGGACTTTCCTCAAATCGGTAAACAGACAGATGACTCAAATGCAAGAATTAAAATCGTAAAGGACTATCTTCTAATCTACGAGGAGACCGAAAGTGAGATAATTATTTTAACC
>JAOABO010000228.1 GCA_026418315.1 Bacteroidia bacterium | reverse complement strand
ATCATTTTGTTTTGAGCAAAAGCAAAGCTCAAAATGGATGTTGATGTAACAGTAAGTAAGAGTTTTTTCATAATTTTAATTTTAAGATTAATGATGTGGCAAATCTATATAATTTTTTAATAATAAAGAAATACAAATTTTATTTTTCATTAAACATTTGTTAAAAATGTTCGGCTTTTATTTTGCAATGACTTTGAATTCGGTTCTTCTGTTTTTAGCTTTGTTGTCAGGTGTATCATTTGGAACTTTTGGCTTGGAATCTCCATAACCTTTATAGGTAAGTCGTTGAGGGTTAATTTGCCCTTCTTTAATCAAATAATCGTAAACTGCTTTGGCTCTATTAGTGGAAAGAGTTTGATTAAATTTTTTATCCCCGCTATTATCAGTATGTCCACTCAGTTCTATTTTTACTGTTGGATTTTGCTTTAAAAATAATATTAACTTATTTAACTCTGCTTTGCTTTCCGGTTTAAGTTCCCATTTATTTACATCAAAAAAAATATTTTTTAGTTCTGTAACTGCACCTGTATCTATAGGAGTAAGAGGGATGTCTAATAAAAATGGTTTTTCAAATGATGTTTCTATATCTTTCAAAGAAAAATGATCGCTGTAAAATAAATATCCCTTTTGCTGAAC
>JAOABO010000227.1 GCA_026418315.1 Bacteroidia bacterium | reverse complement strand
GTAAAAGAGCATGCCCAATACGTAGGTCTTAAAGTCCCAACCATCTACACTACCCCGAAGGTCGTTGGCTATTTGCCAGATGGTGCGGTATAGCTCGGCACGTTCTTGTTCTCTGGTGTTGTTAATGTTTGCCATAGTTTCTCCTAATTTATGTTTACTTTTTAAACCACCAAGTGCAATAAATATTGTGATGTAAAAATAAGAAATTTTTTTCAAATATATTTTATCTTTTATGTTGGTGCTATGCCTTTCGCATAAGGGCTGGCGGCTTTGCGTTCGTGCGGGGTTTTTACCACTAAACTTGATACGAAGAACTAAACTCAAATATACGCAAAATGCGTCAAACGAAGCACGAAACCCCGCCTATTGCAAATGTGCTGTTGTAGGCAGTTTTTCTCTCGTTTATGTATTGATAGATTTATTATGTTGTTAATGCGATACAAAAATTAGTATTGTCATAATAGTTATTGAAACCAACGAAGAAGGCAATGTCCCAAGGTCTAACCCACCTTCTGATAATGGATTTGTCAAGAAGTCACCAAAGGTTGCTCCAAATGGTCGGGTAAAAATAAATGCTATCCAAAACAAAACGATATGATTTATTTTTGTGTAATAATGAAGCAAAACAACTATTAGGA
>JAOABO010000226.1 GCA_026418315.1 Bacteroidia bacterium | reverse complement strand
GTACCTTTACACTTGAAAAATAAATGTTTATGAAAAGAATATGGGAAGTTCTGTATTCATCTTTTGGCAATAAATGCCCAAGATGCCATAACGGAGAAGTGTTTAAATACAATAATCCATACAACTTAAAGCATTTTGATGAAATGAATACTGAATGCCCATGTTGTGGCGAGATATTTGAAAGAGAAACGGGATTTTATTACGGAGCCATGTATGTAAGTTATGCATGGATGGCCGGCTGGTTCATTGTAACCTATACTTTCAATTCAATGTTTATTGGAGCTGATTTATTGAATTATCTCCTATTCTTTTTTATCTCTATCTTAATTTTATCACCCATGACTTTCAGAGTATCCCGCATTACATGGTTGAATTTTTTTGTAAAATACAAACCTGATAAAGCCAATTGTAAAAAGATGGCTCACTGAATATTTTAGTTGAACAGCAGTATTCTTTTTTCTTTTTATTTTTGTTCTGGTTCTAAATTTTAGTTTACATTTGCCTCTCAATACATATTATTTCTCTATGAAAAGTCAGGATATTAGAAAAAAATTTTTAGAGTTTTTTCAATCTAAAGCACATCAAATTGTACCCTCTGCTCCTATGGTAGTAAAAAATGACCCTACTTTAATGTTTAT
>JAOABO010000225.1 GCA_026418315.1 Bacteroidia bacterium | reverse complement strand
TGTATCCGAAACAATTTTTCTCTTCCATTTGGAAATAGTATTGTAGTCGTTGCCCAAAAATAAAACAGCGATGGGAAAGTTCTCACTACTTTTATGGTTTTTTCTGAATATTTTTTCTTTATTGTTTTACTTCTTCGTATTTCACAATTCAAAGTCCTGATTTAAAGTCCTGTGTTAGAACTACCCCTGCGCAATTTTTCTGGGCATTGGTTTGGTTGGCAGCATAGTACATCTCGGTTGGCTATGTATCAAAAGCCTCATTAAGCTCATTAACTGCTGAATCTATTTACTCTACATCTTTGCCTCTTCAGCATTATTCAATTTTTGCAAAGCACCGTCATTTTTAGCGTTCTTATTAGAGGGAATTTTGTCTCCTTAATTTTTAAGTTGTTGCTCAATATTGAAAGTCAAAGCATCTGGTTGGATGAGTTTTTCTTCTCTTTCTCTAGCTTTTCTAGCTTATTATGAATACATATAGGCCTCTTTTTTCAAACCTTCGATTGTTTATTTTGATCCCATCCTCCTCAAAAAATCTCGATTGTTCTGCCTAATGCTTAGGGCTTTATGGGTAAATACTGACGTAACCTCATAGCTTTTCTGGGGTCGTCGGCAAATAGACTATGATAGGCTTTAGGCGATCTC
>JAOABO010000224.1 GCA_026418315.1 Bacteroidia bacterium | reverse complement strand
ATTCTGTGCCATACAATTTTTCTTTTTTTTATCTCTTCTTTTTCTTCTTCATATTCTTTTTCCTTATTAAAAGTATACAATTCGTCTGATTCTTCGTATCCCATTTTTCTTTCAGGATAAATAAAAATGACTCCATCTGATGTAAAGTAGGCATTAAAATTTTTATTTTCAAGCCCAAAGTAAATACTGTCTTCTGTTTTTAATTTGTAAATTTTTTCAATTCTTCTGCTAAACTGACCATGTTCTTTGATAAAAAAATCCCACGAGTCAGAAAAATTGAATTGCTTTTGAGAGTACATAATAAAGCAAACAGAACAAAATAAAAACACCAGTTTATTACTCATAAATAATCGTTTTTGCAAATTTAAATATTTTAGAATAGAATTATCAAGTTTATTTAATAAACGAAAACTACAATTCGCTCAAAAAAATAACATTTTGAATTTCTGAGCTACATGGTTTAATAATATTTATTCTAACTCCAACATTCTTTATATTTGCACAATATAAAATTTGTTTATGTCTGAATATAAAAAACAAACTGCATTAGAGTATCATTCTCAAGGTAAGCCGGGAAAAATAGAAGTCATTCCAACCAAGCCACATAGCACACAAAGAGATTTGTCTCTTGCGTATTCTCCCGG
>JAOABO010000223.1 GCA_026418315.1 Bacteroidia bacterium | reverse complement strand
TACCACTACTTATGCAGAATTACTTCCATTAAGCCATGGCGGATTTATTATAGACACACCAGGTATTAAAGAATTTGGATTAGTAAACATGGATAAATATGAAATAAGCCATTATTTTCCTGAAATGAGAAAATATCTTGGTCAATGCAAATTCAATAATTGTTTGCACATCAACGAACCTGGTTGTAAAATAAAAGATGCTTTGGAAAAAGGAGACATTGCTTTGAGTCGCTATCAAAGCTATTTATCTATACTTGATGATGAAGATTTCAGAAACACACTTAAGTAAAAAATTATTTTCCTGTAACAAAAAGATTTTCTACATCTACAATAAATTTTCCTTTAATTGCCTTACGACCAAGTAATACAGCGTATTTCATTTTTTCTCTGTTTGTTAGAGAAAGAGAGATTTTTATTTTTCTTTTACCTATTCTCATCAGAGTTTTAATAACATATCTTATTTCAGTATCTCCAAAAGAATTTTTTATCTGTTTTTTTTGAAAGTCCTTTAAGCAAATCAGTTCGCTATCTTTGAATATCTGAAAACAAATTTGTTTGTTCTGCTCAAATATTTGTTCACAATGTAAAGCAGATCGATAAGCACCTGTATCAATTTTTGCTTCTACATGATACAATTTTAATTCAG
>JAOABO010000222.1 GCA_026418315.1 Bacteroidia bacterium | reverse complement strand
TAGCAATACTACCAACCCCTAGTTCGTTTGATTTTAGTAATCTTCAACAAGTATTATTAATAATATTATTCATTGCAGTAGCATGGTACACTTTAAAAATGAACAAAGAATTTTTAATTAGAAAAATGAAAATCTTACTTTACTTTATTGTTTCTCCATTAGCTTTTGCCTTTGAAATGTTACCTACTGGTGTAAATTTATCATTAGAATTTTTCTTTAACAATATAATGCCAGATATATTTAAAACAACTATATATACTCCTATATTTTTATTTGGATTAAAATTAATTAATATAATATTAAATTATGGACAATATACAGATAAAATTTCGCATACTATAGTAGCATTAGTAATACTTCTATTCTTCCTAAGCGTAGTTATACAACAATATGATGATATTATAAATCTATTCTTTAAAACAAGTACATTTCATACCTTCTTAGGTGCATTTAGAGGTGAAGGTTCGCAAGGTAGTTTTGCATCTAATATGCTAGCTAACTCTGTTGGAAGTTCAATTTTAAATGATAATGGTGGTTTAGATAATTATAAACATAATCCTAATGGCGCTGGTATAGAATTAAGTCCCTTAAAGTCTATACCTAACAGTATAGATATTCTAGATAAAATTAGTAATAAAGCTGCCGATTTTATACC
>JAOABO010000221.1 GCA_026418315.1 Bacteroidia bacterium | reverse complement strand
GTGTATTGCTGATAAAAATCTTTTTGGTTTTAGCCAATACTCCGTATAAAATTCTTTCTGCTGCTCTGCCCTGATGAGTAGGAAAAAAATATTCCATTCCTGTCAGTTCCTTTACCACTTTTTCTAATTTTCTATAACTTCTTGCCCCTGCATAGGACTCATCTCCCTGCATCATAGCAGCCCACTGATTCTGGCTCATGGCAGATGTTCCACTGTCCGTCAATAAATCAATAATTACATTTTCTGAATCAATCTGAAACATGTTGTAAAATGCCCTTTTTAAAATATTTTTTCGTTCTGCAACCGTAGTAAAACGAATGGGCTCTACAACTTTAATTTTAAATGGTTCTATGATAGTATTCATTTTTTAGCTGCAAAGAAATTGACCCTTCTGTTCAAAAAATATGATAAAAATCAGTTTAAATACTCACTTCTTATAGTCAAAAAACTTTACTTTGATTTTTTTCCTTTGTAAAAAGAACTTTTAATTTGTTTAAGATAGGACTGAACATTTTCATAATTCGGATTCATACTGAGGAGAATTTCATAAGTATTGATAGCATTTAAAGTATCACCTTTTAGCATCAATAATTCTGCTAAAGCAAAGTGTAAGTATTCCGACCGAGGCCTATTAACAAGTTCTTGTTTAAAAAATTCTATAC
>JAOABO010000220.1 GCA_026418315.1 Bacteroidia bacterium | reverse complement strand
TTAAAAAAACAGTAACTATTTCAAAAAACAAACAAACTTTAGATGCAGGAGAGTTTGTAATTGCTGATAACTAAAAGTATATGAAACAGGTTAAATGTATTTTATTTTTTATTTTAATTGTTATTCAGGCAAATGCTCAAAGCAAAAAGAATATCAAAAAATTTAATATAAAAGTAGAAACAGAATACATTCAGGAAGGTAATGAAAACTATAAAAGTGAACAAACGATATACGACAGCAATGGAAATGAAGTAGAATGGATTAAATACAATAAAGACGGGAGCATTAAAAAGAAGAGAGTGTCTAAATACAATAAAAACAATAAATTAATTGAACAATCTGACTTTGAGAACAATCAACTGGTAAAAAAAGCAGTATATTCCTACAATAATTTTGATGAAAAAATTTCTGAGATTACCTTTGACGGGAATAATCAAATTATAAAAAAAGAAATTTATTCATACAACAATAAAGGATTAAAATCAGAAAAAAAGGTTTATGATAAAAATGATAAATTAATTTCAGTTCATACCTACCAATATTATACAGGAAAACATTCATCTGAAAATAAAAATGAATAGTCAAATTGCTAACATACTTTCTTCTTTTCAACCCATTTCACTTGAAGAAATAGAATCGGTGTCTTTAATGAATCGTGTAGATACC
>JAOABO010000021.1 GCA_026418315.1 Bacteroidia bacterium | reverse complement strand
GCATTAACTAACAATAAAATTCTTTGTTTTCTATGAATTGGAACTTTTTTATCAATAAAAATATCACTTAGTTTCTTATAATATGATGTACCCATCATGTTAAATCTATCACCCAACTTCCAATACCTCAATTTAACGGGAAATTCTAATTTATCCGCATCTATAAAATATTTATTTTTTTCATGTAAGTTAATAATAGCATCTCTTTGAATAAGTTCAAATGAATACTGGTTAGAAAACAGATTAAGTGTGAGAATGTCATGTGCTATATATTCATGATGAACAGAATGATGAGAAACAGGTACTATAAAAATATCTTGTCGGTCAAAAATTAAAACATGTGATGGAGAATAAAATTTTTTTCCCGATGATGGATGGTTAAGTTGGCCAACTATATCTTTTATTTGACTATCATTAAATCCATAAGAAGATAATAAGTAATGAAAAACCAAATGTATATGTTTACTTTGTTGTAGTTCATTGTATTTTACTCTGATACCATCCGATTCATAAATAACAGATGAATTGAAAACTTGCCGAACATAAGAATCAATAACCGCCTCGGCTTCTGAAAAATTTTGAATATTGTTTAAAAATACTTTTTCTAAATTGGGCTGTAATCCTTTTAATGCTGGTAAAACATTCAACCGAATATAATTTCGCTGATATTTATCCGAATAATTAGATACATCTTCTCTGAATACCAATTCATTTTCTTTTGCGTATTGTAAAATTTCTTCTTTGGTAAAAGGAAGCAGCGGGCGAACAATGCGATTTTGCTTTTCAGTGATACTTTTCAACCCTTTTATGCCTGTACCTCTTATTTGATTCAGCAACAAGGTTTCAATCCTATCATTTAAATGATGCGCAGTAAGCAAATAATCAAATTGAAAAATTTGCATCAATTCTTCAAACCACTTGTATCGCAGTTCCCTTGCGGCCATTTGAACCGAAAGGTTTCTTTTGCGTGCATATTTCAAAGTATCAAACTGAATTGTAAAACATTTTGCATTATATTGTTCAGACAACTGTAAAACCAATTTTTCATCAGCATCTGCATCTTCTAACCTCAATGAAAAATTACAATGTGCTATGGCAAAGTTATATCCCGCCTTATATAGTAAGTGTATCAACACAACAGAATCTACTCCACCACTCACTGCAACCAACAAAAAATCATTTTTTTTAAACAGTGAATTATTATTTATATTTGTCAAAAATTTATTCAACATCCTGTAATAACACTAATTAAAGATGACTTCTTCTTCAAAAGTTCACCCTGAATCTGCAAAATTAGTAAATAATTACATTGAATCGCTTCCGCAATGGAGTAAGGATATATGCAACAAACTACGTGAAATTATTTTATCTACATCTCAGTCCATCAGTGAAGATTGGAAATGGAATCATCCTAATTATTACTGCAATGGCATGCTTTGCGGAATATGGGCTTTCAAAGATCATGTAACGTTAGTGTTTTTTCAGGGCGCACTGATTGATGATAAATATTCCATATTATCATCCAATCCTGAAAATTTACACAACCGGCATATCAAATTTTCTGATATATCACAAATCAATCCACAAATTATCAGAGATTATTTATTACAATCAGTTGATAACAATACAAAAGGTTTAAAAATTAATCAGACAAAAATCAAAACCATTGAAATTCCCTATTATATCAAAGAAGCATTGGAAAATGCCGGTCTTTTAGAAAGCTTCAACAACTTAAGTTACTCTCACAAAAAAGAATACATCTTATGGATTAAAGAAGCTAAAAAAGAAGATACTAAAAACAGAAGAATAGAAAAAATGATAATTGCTCTCCGTGATAAATTCGGCATGTCACATTTGTAAAATGAAGATTCTAAAGTTATTACTTTTAAGTATTGTTTTGTTACATCCAAAAATCTACCTGTCTCAAAAAGTCGGTGTGGTGTTAAGTGGTGGAGGAGCATCAGGACTGGTACATATTGGAGTATTAAAAGCATTGGAAGATAACAATATACCGATAGATTACATTTGTGGAACATCTATTGGAGCAGTGATTGGCGGACTATATGCTTCAGGATATTCACCACAAGAAATTCAAAACATACTAAACAACCCGGAATTTATTCAGGTAAGTAAAGGAAATATTCCCGATAAATACTATTTTAGAATTAAACACCCCGAAGAGTACGCATCATGGATTAGATTACGTTTTTCTTTGAAAGATAAACTAGTTAAAAACATTCCTACCAATGTTATCAATTCTATACCCATTGATTTATTTTTAATGGAAAAACTCATTCATAGCAATTTGAAAAAAAACTTTGATAGTTTATTTGTTCCGTTCAGATGCGTAGCCGCCGATGTTGAAAATAAACAAAAAGTTGTATTCAAGCAAGGAAACTTATCGGATGCTATCCGCGCTTCTATGAGTTATCCCTTTTATTTGAGGCCTGTTTTAATCAATAAAAAACTATTATATGACGGGGGCTTGTATGATAATTATCCAACCGATATATGCTACACCGAATTCTATCCTGACCTTATTATTGGCTCAGATGTAAGCGATAATCATAGTCCGCCCGAAGATGATAACCTCTATTTGCAATTAAGAAACATGATGATGAATAAAAAAGATACCTCTAAAAAATGTGATAATGAAATTACTATAAAACCCTATAGCGGCAATATTTTATTTGACTTTGAAAATGCACAGGCACTTATTGACAGTGGTTACAACGCCACTATCCGAAAAATGCCGGAAATACTAAAACATGTTACAACATATAAAAACAAATATGAAACAGAATTAAAAAGAGAATCGTATAAATCTAAAAATAGACCTATTGTAATAGATAACATCCACATACAAATGTTAGATAAAACACCTTCTTATTACATAACAAAATCCTTAATTTCTAAAAATAAAATGAAGACTCTCGAAACCTTTAAGAAAAGATACTACCGCCTGGCCAGCGATGAAAGAATAAAATTTATGTATCCATACACAGAACCCAAAGAAAACAACAAAACAGATATTCGTATTTATGCAAAACAAGAAAAGCCCTTTTATTTCGATTTAGGAGGCATTGTTTCTAATAGACCTGTGAACGAAATTTATGCTGCTTTACAATATAACTATCTTGGCAAAATAGGCCTGACTGTATACGCTAATGGATATTTAGGCAGATTATACAACGGTGCATTAGGAAAGATAAAAATTGATTTTCCTGCTTATAACCCCTTTTTTACAGAACTATTGGTTTGTTATTCCCGCTGGGATTATTACAAAAGCAGTACATTATTCTTCGATTTCAAAAAACCCTCTTTCTTAATTCAGGAAGACAACTACACCGAACTGAACATGGGGATTCCTTTTGGAACAAAAGGCATATTCAGGTGGGGAGGCGGAATTGCCAACTGGACCAATTCTTATTATCAAAACAACAACTTTACCAACAAAGATACCGCAGATAAAACATACTTTAATTATTATTACTTTCAATCTTCTATAGACATCAATAATCAAAACAGAAGATTATATGCCAGCGAAGGTTCACGTTTGTTTTTAAAATTAAAATACATCAAAGGCAATGAAACATTTTTACCGGGCAATATAGCCCCTGATAAAACCCCAATAAATAATAGGTTTCATAAAGATTGGTTGTATATCAAAATGTTTTCAGATAATTATGTCAAAACCATAAAAAAATTTAAACTAGGATATTATTTTGAATACACATTTTCTTCACAAGATTTTTTCTCTAACTACACTGCCACCATTCTTTCTGCACCCGCATTCTATCCAACCATTGAAAGCAATACACTGTTTCTTCCTAATTTCAGAGCATATCATTACTTTGCCATAGGCGGAAAATCCATTACCTCTATTTTTAGTCGATTAGATTTGAGATTTGAACTATATTGGTTTCAACCTATACAAGCCATTATCAGCAACAATTACAAAGCAGAATTTTCAAATCCATTGGTGTATCAAAATATTGCTGGCAGTGGCTCATTGGTATTTCATAGTCCGCTTGGACCAGTTGCCTTTACTATTAATTACTATAAAAATGCTGAAAACAATTTCAGTTTCTTTTTTCATTTCGGCTATCCTATTTTTAACAGAAAAAGTTTAGAGTAGATGCCCAATATTTTACTGACCAAGTTTTGAATTAAATTACTTATTTTTGCTTTTGATATTTTGAATATGGAAAAAACCACCAGCCCATACATTGTCTCTGCAAGAAAATACCGACCCACCACATTTGATACCATAGTAGGACAAGAACATGTTACCAATACCTTAAAAAACGCTATATTAACCAATCAAATAGCTCAGGCATATTTATTCTTTGGACCAAGAGGGGTTGGAAAAACCACCTGCGCAAGAGTATTTGCTAAAACCATCAATTGCCTTCACTTAAAAGAAACGGGCGAAGCTTGTAACGAATGTGCTTCCTGCAAAGCATTTAATTCCAACACAGCATTTAATATTTTTGAGTTAGATGCTGCCTCTAATAATTCTGTAGAAGATATTAGACAATTGATTGACCAGGTACGATATCCTCCACAAATAGGCAAATACAAAGTGTACATTATTGATGAAGTTCACATGCTTTCTACCGCTGCTTTTAATGCATTCCTCAAAACATTGGAAGAACCACCACCTTATGCCAAGTTCATTTTAGCCACCACAGAAAAAAACAAAGTACTCCCTACTATCTTATCTCGCTGCCAGGTATTTAACTTTAATAGAATTAAAACCGAAGATATTGCTAAATATCTTGAAAAAATTGCAGCAAAAGAAAATCATCTTTTTGAATCAGAAGCCATCAGAATAATTGCTCAAAAAGCCGATGGTGGACTTAGAGATGCCTGTAGCATTTACGACCAAATGGCTGCCTTTACTCAAGGAAATATTACCAAAGCAGCCGTTATTGAAACCTTGCACGTACTGGATTATGACTATTACTTTCAACTTACCGATGCCTTCCTCAATCAAGAATACCCAAAAGTATTACTATTACTTGATAAAATTATAAACAAAGGATTTGACCTTCAAAACCTTTTAGTTGGGCTTATAGACCACATAAGATATTTATTGTTAGCAAAAGACCCGCAAACCCTTGTTGTGTTAGATGTATCAGATAGTGCCAAATCTGCGATTCTGGAACAAAGCAAAAGATGTAACGAAAAATTCCTTTTAAATGCATTAAGCATTTTAAATAAAGCCGATATTAATTTCAAATCATCTCGTCACCAAAGATTGCATTTAGAAATACATCTGTTACAGATATGTAATATACTCAGCAGCATTTCTAACTCTGAAAAAAAAAACTTAATTGATAGCCATGATGCTCATTTAAATTTTGAACAACACGTTCAGGGCATATCGGCTTATGAAAAACGTCAGGAATTATCAGCCAAAATAATCAAAACCTCCGAAAAAAGTATTCCTAACGATATTACCGTTAATATCACTACTTCCATCAAAGAAATTAAAGCCCTTTTATCTCATCAACAAGAAAATATACCAGAAAAAAAGAAAGAAACTTCTGAAAATAAATCTGTCAACTCATTACCTACCGAAACCATTCAAAATAAAGCAGACAACACTGCTATTCCAAATGACAACTTGATAAATGTTGTTAAAGAAACCACCAACACCTATCAGACAGAAAAAAAACAAGATAATAACAACAAACCTATTCCTGAAAAATCAGATACGTCTTCTCAATCATTAACTACCGTTGAAAAAAAATATCAAGCATTATTATCAAAAAATCCATTACTTGAAGAATTAAAAATCAAATTAAATCTTGAATTCAAATAATCAACCAAAAAATTTATTATAATGAAAAAACTGATAATCATACTCTCCTTTATCCATTCAGTTTATGCACAACATCCTGCTAAAACCATTCCGGGTGCCGTTAATAAAAGCATACAACTTATTAAAAAGGGCATTGAAAATCTTTTTAAATACGACTCAGTCCCCAATGACCCATTTCACACCAGAATATACACACTTCCTAACGGACTGAAAGTATATTTGTCGCCTTATCATGTTCAGCCAAAAATTTATACGATGATAGCCGTAAAGGCCGGAAGCAAATACGACCCATCTACCGCTACCGGCTTAGCCCACTACCTTGAACACATGTTATTCAAAGGAACAGATAAATACGGAACTAAAAATTATGCAGAAGAAAAAGTTTATTTAGATAAAATAGAAGACCTTTATGAAATATATCGTCAAACGAAAGATGAAGAACAAAGAAAAAAAATATATCATCAAATAGACAGCATATCTTTTATTGCTTCAAAATACGCCATTGCCAACGAATATGATAAAATGGCCACAGCGATTGGTGCCAACGGTACAAATGCCTTTACAACCAATGACGAAACCGTATATATTAACGAAATTCCTTCTAATCAGATTGATAACTGGCTTACTCTCGAAGCAGAAAGATTCAGAAATCCTGTATTCAGATTATTTCATACAGAACTGGAAGCCGTATATGAAGAAAAAAACAGGTCTCTTGATAATGATGAATGGCAAATGTTTGAAACACTGTATGAACATCTGTTTCCTAACCATCCTTATGGGACTCAAACTACCATTGGTACTATAGAACATCTTAAAAACCCTTCACTGAAAGAAATAAAAAAATATTACAATACCTACTATGTGCCCAACAATATGGCTATTATTATGTGTGGCGACTTTAATCCAGATACTGTTATCAAAAAAATATTTATGCATTTTAGCGGAAAAACAGCTCAACAAGTCCCCCAACTCAACTTTACTTCACCTAACCTGACTCAAAGAATACAAAAAACTATTTATGGGCCAAAATCAGAAATGTTGATGATGGCATGGAAAACAGACGGGGCTGCATCTAAAGACAGATTATTTTTATCTTTAATAACAAATATATTATACAACTCTAAATCAGGTTTGATAGATATTAATGTGAATAACAAACAAAAAGTACTCAGTGCTTATGCGGGAATAGATATTATGAAAGATTACAATGCCTTTTATCTATTCGCAAAACCAAAAGAAAATCAAACTCTTGAAGAAGTAGAAAAAATACTACTTGAAGAAATACATAAATTAAAAAATGGCGAATTTGACGAACAACTCCTTAAAGACATTATTACTAACAGAAAATTAGAACTACAACAAACATTAGAAAATAACGAATTACGAGCATTTATATTATACTCAGCATTCACAAAAGATATACCGCTTTATCAAATTGTACACGAAATTAATGAATTGAAAAAAATAACCAAAGCAGACATCATGCACTTTGCCCAAACATATTTCAAAGACGATAATTACGTAGTTGTTTATAAAAAAAACGGTAACAATTCAAATATCAAAGTAACAAAGCCCGCCATTACACCTATTGAATTAGACAGGCAAAACACATCTGACTTTGTAAAGCAAATTCAAAACAATCGCCCTCAACCCATCAGCCCAAAGTTTATTGATTTCAAAAAAGATATTCAAACTGTACCATTAACTTTTACAACCAGTACTTCATCAAGAACTATTCATTTGCTCTACAATCAAAACAAAGAAAATGAACTATTCGAACTAACTTATTATTATACGCTTGATAAAACTAATATCAAAAAATATCAAATCATTTTTGATTACTTAAACTCTTTTCCGGCCACCGAAAATACTAACTCCGAAAAGTTACTTAAACGGCTGTATCAAATAGCATGCAATATCCGGTGGCATGTTTCTCCAATGAATCAGGCAGCATACGTTACCATATCAGGATTATCAGAAAATATCAAAGAAGCCATTGCCATCACAGACGCTATTCTTGATAATCCTCAAATTGATGAAGCCACCTTGAAGGAATTTATTAAAGATGTCATCAAAGAAAGAGAAGATAATAAAAAAAATAAAAACATGATACTACAACGGCTCACTGCCTATTCCGTATTTGGCAAAAACAACACATACACCGACGTTCTAACCAATGAAGAATTACAGCAACTAAACGCCAATGAAATTATCCAACTTATCAAACAAATTAAACAATATCCACACGAAATACTTTATTATGGAACCCACACAAAACAAGAAATAGAAACCATTGTAAAAAAACATTATCGCATTCATGTGCCTGAAATCAAAATAACAAGTACTTACACATATCCTACAGAAGGAATAGACCATCCAGGAAAAATTTATTTTGCACCTTATGCCATGCAACAGGCAGAAATGGACATTACTGCAAAACTTACCAATTTTGATCCAAAGCTTTTTCCATTAGTTGAATTGTTCAACAATTATTTTGGTGGCTCTATGAGTGGCGTAGTTTTTCAGGAAATAAGAGAATCAAGAGCACTCGCTTATTCAGCCTATTCATACATAGGCGTACCTCCCAATAAATTTTATCCTTATATCATTTATAACTACATAGGTACTCAATCCGATAAATTGCCTGAAGCACTCAGCGCTATTTATTCATTGTTAGATACCATTCCCTACAATGCCGCCTCTTTTGAATCTGCTAAAGAATCTATTATTCAAAGAATCCGTTCCGAACGAATTATCAAAACAGATATTTTCTTTCAATACATCAGTGCAAAAAGATTAGGTATTGATTACGATATTCGCAAAGATGTGTTCAATCAAATAGAAAAACTATCTTTTAAGGATATTCAGAATTTTTCTAAGCAATACATCAGTAAAAAACCCCGAAATATCGCCATTATTGGAGATGAAAATAAATTGGACTTTAATGTATTAAAAAAATATGGTGAAATAAAAAAGGTTACCCTACAGGATATTTTTGGTTATTAGATAATGAACTGGTTTTCGTTATTACCTATATTGTTACTTTGCTCTGCTTTCTTTAAAATGGGCATGCCACTGATTGTTCTTTATTTCCGATTTGATTTTTTTTATTCATTTGTTTTTGCTGTAGGATCAGGATTTGCAGGTAGCATGGTTTACACGTATTTTAGTCATTACATTATTCTTTGGTGGAATGCTATGAGTAAACAATGGAAGAAAAACAAGCAAAGAATTTTTACATCTCAAAACCGAGTGATTATCAAAGTTAAAAGAAAATTTGGACTTACAGGCATTGCTTTATTATCGCCCATATTGTTATCCATTCCTTTAGGAGCATTTCTTGGAAAAAAATTCTTTAAGGACAATCAAAAGGTAATTTTATATCTGAATGCATCTATTCTATTTTGGTTTTTGGTTTTATATATTCTAATGAAGTTTTTTTACGTTCAACTAAAAGGAATAATATTCTGATTGACTTTAAAATTAAAAAATTACTTCTATGATTCTGCCCACTTCAGGCGGTCAGCATTGGAAAATTGCCAGGGAGCCCCGTTATTTTCTACATTTGAAAACATAGTATTCAATGAAGAGGGGGCTTTACTTTGTTCCAAAATTAAGTTATACCTCAACTCCATTATAATGGCCAGTGGATTGATATTAACAGGACATTCTTCTGCACAGGCATTACAGGTATTACATGCCCATATCTCTTCTTCACTGATATATGAAAACAAATTTTTTCCATCATCTTTCAACTCACCTTTATTCAAATCAATATTTTTTCCTACTTCTTCTAATCTGTCTCTTACGCTCATCATGATTTTTCTTGGAGATAATTTCTTTCCTGTGATATTTTGCGGACAAACAGAAGTACCCCTGCCACATTCTGTACAGGTGTATGCTTCCAATAATTGTTTCCATGTCAAGTCAAAAACATCTTTGGCACCAAAATGAACTTCTGAAGTTTCAGGATTAGCAGGCGTATAGGAAGAATCAAAATTAGGAATTACAACATCGCTCACTTCTTTTAGAATTCTGAATTGTCCCAGTGGTTTTTTAGCATCAAAAAAATAGGTGTTGGGAAATGCCAAAATAATGTGTAAGTGTTTGGAAATAGGAAGATAATTCAGGAATATCAATATTCCAATGATATGTATCCACCAAAATGTTCTTTCCAATAGTATCAAACTCTCGGTAGTATAATTCTGTAACAATGGTATAAACAAAGAAGAAACAGGAAAGATGCCAGCTTGCACATAATGTTCTACCTCGCGGGTTTGTAAAATTTTATCAGATGCATTCGCAATCATCAGAGCAGTCATTAAAATCATTTCCATAATTAAAATAAAATTTGCATCCTTGGATGGAAACCCTTTCAAATCAGGATGTGCAAACCTTTTCAATTTCAATACATTTCTTCTTAACCAAAATATAACAACACTGATGAATACCAATAATGCCAAAACTTCAAAAAATGCTATTAAAAAATTATAGAAACTTCCCATAAAACTAAATACGCGATGCGAACCGGTTATACCATCTAAAATTATTTCCAGCACCTCTATGTTTATTAAAATAAATCCTGCATAGACAAAAATGTGTAAGATACCGGCAATAGGCCTATTGACCATTTTGCTTTGTCCTAAAGCCACACGAATCATGTTGCTTAATCTTTCCTGAGGCGTAGATTCAAATGTAACATCTTTGCCCAATAAAATATTTCTTCGTATTTTTTTTGAATTCCACACAAATACTCCTGACGCAATCAATAACAAAATAACAAAAATAAAACTTCCCATATATTTAATTAATTTTTCACCTTTTCTTTTTTGCCAAACAACGAAAAATGAACGTATCTTTTAGGATGCTCTTTCAAATCTGCCAATAATTTTTCAAGGTTTGCCAATGTTTTATTCAAATTATTATAAACAGAATCGTTTTTAGCCAGTTTTCCTAAAGTGCCTTTTCCTTCGTTTATGTTTCCAATTAAAGTTTTCGTTTCAGCAAGCGTTTTGTTAAGGTCTTTTATTGTGTTTTTAATAGGTGCGTTGGCTAAACTATCAGAAAGTTGAGATAAATTCGCTGTAATTTTTGGTAATGTTTTATCCAATGTGGATGTAATTTTAGATAGATTGTTCAAAATAATGGATATTTTATCGGATTCTTGTTCTAATTTTTCTGCTGTATGAGATAAACTGATAATGGCTTTCTTCACATTCTCAAGAGCGGTAATGATATTTTGACGAGACGATTTATTAAGAACATAAGTTACAATAGTAGCCACACTATCTATAGAACCTATGAGATTTTCAACCTTTGCCTGTAGCGGTGCTATTCTTTTATCAACTGCTTCCTTTAAACCCTGTTCTGTTTCGGACAAAAGTGTATCATTTTCTACAGCCAATTCACGGCTATTTCCATAAGTTATTTCTATAGCTTTTGAACCTAACAGGTCTGTACTAATTACGCGGGCCACTGAATTTTTGGGGACCTCTATTTTTTCAGTAATCAACATTTTGACCAACACTTCATATTTTCCATATCTTCTGATAAGAGATATTTTACTGATAGTACCTACTCTGTAGCCATTTACCAAAACAGGATTATCTTCTACCAGATTATCTAATCGTGGGTAAGTAGCATATAACACTGTTTTTTTAGAAAACATCTCAACGCCTTTTAAAAACTGTATTCCCCAATACAAACACGCTATTGAAAATACCACAACCAGTGCAATAAGATATTCTTTTTTTAAATGAAACTTCATTTTTCAATGATTAAGCAGGCAAAAGTAGTAAAAAATATTTTTGATGACTATAATTTACTTTCCTTTCCCTTGAATAATAACTAACACAGTATGAATTAAAATCTTTAAATCTAACAGAACAGACATGTTTTTTAAATACAAAATATCATATTTCATCCTTTCAATCATCTGATTAATGTTTTCGGCATATCCATATTTTACCTGCCCCCAAGAAGTTATACCGGGCTTAATTTTATGCAGTAATCTATAATGAGGTGCCTTTTGTACTATTTGCTGAATATAATATTCTCTTTCTGGTCTGGGACCTACAATGCTCATGTCTCCTTTTAGTACATTAATAAATTGAGGTAATTCATCTAATCTGGTTTTTCTTAAAAACTTTCCAACTTTTGTTATTCTTGGATCATTTTCAGATGACAAGGCAGGGCCATTTTTTTCTGCATCGGCATACATGGTACGAAACTTATAAATATTGAATTTTTTTCCATTTTTCCCTATACGCTCTTGTTTGAATATAATAGGTCCTTTTGATGTAAATTTTACAATTAAACCAATAAGGATATACAACCAACTAAAAAAAATCAATACAAACAATGACACCACGATATCAAAAAAACGTTTCATGGATACTTGCCATTGTTTCATTGGCACTATTTCTAATGTAATCAAAGGTAAGGACTCTACTGCATCTAATTTCACCTGCCCTGTCAGTAAATCATAGGTATCAGGTACTAAGTGAATGTGCAAATCCATATAATACAATTCATTGATTATTTCATTTAACTTATCGTGTTCATTGGTTTCAATGGCAATAATGATTTCTTCTACCTGATGCTGTCGGATAATTTCTTTTATTGAATGAAATTCTCCCAAATGTGGTATAATTTTTTTTAGTTCTTCAGAAAATCCGTTTTTACCTTCTAAATGCACAAAACCTTGAATATCAAACCCTACTCCTTTTTTTAATTGATTAATTTCTTTAACCACTTCCAATGCTCTTTCATTACTTCCTATAATAATAGTAGAAAAACCCCATTCTCTGGATTGAATTTTCTTATTAATATAGGTTGAAAACAAAAAACGGCTAAGAGCAGTAATAAAAAAATGAATAATAAATAAAGCAAAAACAGATTTATAATAATACTTATAATTAGCCACATAATCATCTAACAACAAATTAAAAAATAAAAGAACAGTCCCAAACACAGACGCAAATAACAACTGATAAAGTTCATTAATTCTTGAACGACGAAAAACATCGTTGTAATGCCCTGATAAGTAATATAACAATAACCAAAAAAGTGGTACGAGTATTACTCCCCTCCAATATTGAGAGTCAAAAATAATTTCTGGCTCTACATAAGTTTTGAAAAAATCTATATTATATTTTCTGTACACATAAAATAAAGTCCATGCCAATGCTGTTGAAAAAAAATCAATCAATATATTGATAATGGTATATTTCCTTCTATCCATTTAGTAACTGATTAGTTTGATATTATCTATTAATATGGTTCCTTGAGCCACATCGCTTGCTTTCAATACCTTAAAATATACGCCAATAGAATTATTGGTAGGAGTTCCACCTAGTGAAGATAAATAAGGTGTTACATCCAGATATAATTTTTTCCATTGACCTGAGGTACTGATCATGTTAATGACAGATTTGGTTAATATTCCACTGTACAATCCTATTTCAAATGTTTGGTTGCATTTGTAATTAATTTCCAGCCAGCTGGCATCATAAGACAAAGTGTAAGTATTAGCAGAAATAAGGTAAGCATACGAATGGCTATTATCTACCGATATCATCATGCACTTATTTCCTTCAAATACATCTGCCTGAGAATTAATAGATTTATCTAAAATAACAACATTGGTATCCGAGCCCGTGCCTTTTATTATGGTAATACCCCCTGTACCACCAAAGCTTTCAAAATCTTCTACCCATTTGAAGTTAATGCCCGACTTATATTGAAAAGCCAATGGTCTATAGAGCACCTGATTGATAGATGCAGTAGTGTCTATTTCTATGGGTGCATAAAAAGGATAAATTAATCGTACCGCTGATAGCCCGTCTTTTCTGATACCTGCAAATAATTTGATTTTGGCAGGTTGTGAAGTGATAGGGATATTTCTCCCTATTGGATAAACTCCCTTAAACTGCCCGTTTTCATACACCCATGTTTCTGTAATCTCATGATTACTGGTTCCTTGCCCACTCAATGTATAAACTTGTACAGAAGAAATATTCAGGTAAAATGGCGGTGGGGCTTGTAATTTTGACTTACTGCATCGTGTTAAGATAAATCCTGATGATAGTATGCACAAAAAATATGTGATTCTCTTTTTAAACATTAACTGTTTTTATTGAAATACATTTTACTCTGATGAATTTTATCTTCTATTTGATAAGCCAATTCCATTACTCTAATTGCATCATCAATGCTTACCATAGGAGTTGATTGTTTTTTTATGCTATTTAAAAACGACTTTAATTCTTCCTTTATTGCATTAGTTGGTACAATTTTTGGTTTTTCTATTACAATTTCTTTTTCAGAATTCCCGGTAGAAAATATCAGTGCATCTTCTGGTGTTTGTTCATCTACATCTTTAATATGCACTACTTCAGATTTTTTTTCCAACAAATCAATGGATATATAGGCATTTTTCTGAAACACCCTGAATTTTCTCATGTTTTTCAAAGATAATCTACTGGTAGTAATGTTGGCAACACTTCCGTTTTCAAACTCTAATCTTACATTGGCTATATCTGTGATATGACTTACAATTTCTACTCCGTTGGCATGAATGTTCTTTACTTTGTATGGGTTAATATTCAATATCAAATCCAAATCATGAATCATTAAATCCAAAGTTACCGACACATCGGTTCCTCTTGGATTGTACATTGCCAACCTATGCACTTCTATAAACAAAGGAGAATGAATGTGCTCTTTTGCTGAAAGAAAAGCTGGATTAAACCTTTCTACATGTCCTACCTGTATTAAAACATTATTTTCTTCAGCAAGATGTTTTAATTGGATGGCTTCATTGACAGTTTTAGTTACTGGCTTTTCAATAAAAACATGCTTTTTACTGATTATACATTGTTTTGCTATTTCAAAATGTGTTTCTCCGGGTGTAACAATATCTACTATATCACTCTCTTGTATCAACTCATCTAAAGAAGAAAATTTTTTTATACCCCATTCTTCAGAAACTTTATTGAGTTCTGTTACATTCACATCAAATATTCCTAATTCAGAACATCCGCCTTCTTGTATGATTTCTTTAATTAACTTCAGGTGTATCTTGCCTAAATACCCAATGCCCACTAATCCTATTCTCATATCTGAATTTTTTAAACCCGCAAATGTATCTAAATATCAGATATTTTCTTACTCAATTAAAAAAAAGAGGGGCAAAAGCCCCTCTTTCTATAAATCAATTTCTGCGTTGTGCTTATTGAGCAGTTACTTCCTCTTTTGTTTGCTGTTTTTCTTCACTTCCAAAATTTAATCTTTCTTTAATTCTGGCTGATTTTCCACTTAAATTTCTGATATAATAAATTCTTGCTCTGCGAACTTTTCCTCTTTTTACTACTTCAATTTCTTCAATATATGGAGAATTAAGCGGAAATATTCTTTCAACTCCTACACCATGCGAAATTTTTCTTACAGTAAAAGTTCTTGTTGGAGCTTCATTTTTAATCTGTACTACCACACCTGTAAAATTCTGTATTCTTTCCTTATCTCCTTCCTTAATTTTATAGTGAACAGTAACAGTATCCCCTGCTTTAAATTCAGGATGTTTTGACTGGAACATCAACTCTTTCTTGATTTCTTCTAACAACTTTGACATAACATTTTTTTAGGGAGGGCAAAAATACAAAATTTATTTCTTAATTTCCAAATTTTATTTTATTTCTTCATTTTTCCCTCTGCAAATTTTATCCGTATTAAAAATACATTCTACAAAACAGACCATCATAAACAAAAATAATGTATTTTTGCAAAAAACTGATACTTGTGCAAATTGCAAATCATTTATTTAAATCGGGAGAAAAGCTGAGTAAAATAAACTCACCTGATGATTTAAAGACATTCTCTATAGAGGATCTTCCTGAAATATCAAAAGAATTAAGAGAATTTATAATAGATGTCGTATCTGTAAAAGGCGGGCACTTCGGAGCATCTCTTGGTGTTGTAGAACTTACAGTGGCCTTGCATTATGTTTTTAATACCCCTTACGATTTATTAGTATGGGATGTAGGACATCAGGCATACGGGCACAAAATTCTGACAGGAAGACGAGATGTTTTCCATACCAATCGCAAATACAAAGGCATCAGTGGCTTTCCAAAAAGAAGCGAAAGTATCTACGACACATTTGGAGTAGGCCACTCTTCTACTTCAATAGGTGCAGCACTAGGTATGTCTGTAGCTTCACAACTATCCGGTATAAAAGATAAACATCATATAGCGGTTATAGGAGACGGTGCTATGACTGCCGGCATGGCCTTTGAAGCCCTTAATCATGCCGGGCATTTAAATGCCAATTTATTGGTTATTTTGAATGATAATCAAATGAGCATTGACCCTAATGTAGGCGCTTTAAAAGATTACCTGCTGGATATTTCTACCTCCTATACATATAATAAACTGAAAGATGAAATCTGGAATTGGCTTGGAAAATTAAAAAAACTCGGACCTATAGCACAAGATATTGCTTCCAAAGTAGAAAATGCCATCAAAGTATCGCTTCTTAAACAAAGCAATTTGTTTGAATCTTTAAACTTCAGATACTTTGGCCCTGTTGATGGACACGATGTTGTAAGGTTGGTACAAGTACTAAATGATATTAAACACATACAAGGACCCAAGTTACTTCATGTTCTTCCAAAAAAAGGAAAAGGATATAAATTTTCCGAAGAAGGAGATGAAACATTATGGCATGCACCCGGTCTTTTCAATAAAGAAACCGGTGAACTTATTAAAATTGTTCCTCCTCAAAAACAACCACCTAAGTATCAGGATGTCTTTGGATACACCATTGTTGAATTGGCTGAAAAAAATCCAAAAATAGTAGGTATTACGCCAGCTATGCCCACCGGCTGCTCTTTGAACATCATGATGAAAGCCATGCCTGAACGTGCTTTTGATGTGGGAATAGCAGAACAACACGCTGTTACTTTCAGTGCAGGTTTAGCCACACAAGGATACATCCCCTTTTGTAATATCTACTCATCTTTCATGCAAAGAGCATACGATCAGGTAATCCACGATGTGGCCTTACAAAAACTCAAAGTCATTTTTTGTTTAGACAGAGGAGGTCTGGTAGGAGCAGATGGACCTACTCATCATGGCGCATTTGATTTGGCTTACTTCCGATGCATTCCTAACATGATTGTATCTGCTCCTATGAATGAAATAGAACTGAGAAACCTCATGTACACCGCCACATTAGATGATGTACAACAACCCTTTAGCATTCGCTATCCAAGAGGTAATGGTGTAATGGTAGATTGGAAAAAACCATTTGAGAAAATAGAAATTGGTAAAGGTAGAAAACTGAAAGATGGAGAAAAAATTTGCTTTTTAAGCATTGGACATATAGGAAATTTCGTAACAGAAGCCATTAAAGAACTGGAAGAAAAGTACCATCTATTAATTGGACACTACGATATGAGATTTCTAAAACCAATTGATGAAGAACTTCTACACGAAGTAATGAACAAATACCCAACTATTATCACTATTGAAGATGGGACAATAATTGGCGGATTAGGAAGCGCCGTATTAGAATTTATGGCCGATCATAAATATAAAAACGACTTAATACGAATGGGAGTGCCCGATCAATTTATAGAACACGGTGAACCCATGGAGTTATACGAAGAATGTGGCATTTCACCTAATAAAATTGTAGAGAGAGTGTTGGAACTAATAAACACTTCAGCCATAAGTTCGATAAAAACATCCGTGAAATTGTAATAAAAAAATAATACCCTATCTTCTCAGTCAAATTAATTCCTTAAATTTGCACTTAAATTAAATTTTTTGCTATGAAAAAGATATTATTATTCATTACAACAATAGGGTTGTCCATTACATTAAGCGGACAAACACTTAACCAAAACACTCATGCACCGGCAGTAGGTGATGTGTATAGCTTTCAATATGCAGACCCCACCACTTTACCTTCTAATCTTGGAAATCCGGGACCTGGTAATAGTTTTAATTTTTCTGGCCTTAGTATTTACCCAGGTAGCAATATAAGTCAGGGAGTTACAGTGGCGTCTACCGGCAGTGCCTCATCTTACCCATCAGCCAATGTTGCAGTTCAAACCGGAACTAACAATACTTTTTACAATTCTCAAAGTAACAAGCTGGAATTTTATGGTGGTTCAATGACACTTGGCGGGTATCCTGTTACATTAAACTACTCTACCCCTGCTAAACTTGCCTCTTACCCAATGATTTTAGGTACCACTGGTAGTGGCACGGTAGCGGGAACTATTAATACCTTGGGTAACAATGGAAATTTTGTTGGCACTAGTAGTTTTACTGCCAATGCAACAGGAACCTTAACCGTACCAGGAGGCATGACCTATAAT
>JAOABO010000219.1 GCA_026418315.1 Bacteroidia bacterium | reverse complement strand
TTAAAAAAACAGTAACTATTTCAAAAAACAAACAAACTTTAGATGCAGGAGAGTTTGTAATTGCTGATAACTAAAAGAATATGAAACAGGTTAAATTTATTTTATTTTCTATTTTAATCATTATTCAGGCAAATGCTCAAAGCAAAAAGAATATCAAAAAATTTAATATAAAAGTAGAAGCAGAATACATTCAGGAAGGTAATGAAAACTATAAAAGTGAACAAACAATATACGACAATAATGGAAATGAAATAGAGTGGATTAAATATAATAAAGACGGGAGCATTAAAAAGAAGAGAGTGTCTAAATACAATAAAAACAATAAATTAATTGAACAATCGGACTTTGAAAATAATCAATTGGTAAAAAAAATAATTTATTCCTACAATAATTTTGATGAGAAAATCTCTGAAATTACATTTGATGGAAATAATCAGATTATTAAAAAAGAAATTTATTCATATAATAATAAAGGATTAAAATCAGAAAAAAAGGTTTATGATAAAAACGACAAATTAATTTCAGTTCATACCTACCAATACTACACAGGAAAACATTCATCTGAAAACAAAAATGAATAGTCAAATTACTAACATACTTTCTTCTTTTCAACCCATTTCACTTGAAGAAATAGAATCGGTGTCTTTAATGAATCGTGTAGATACC
>JAOABO010000218.1 GCA_026418315.1 Bacteroidia bacterium | reverse complement strand
TCTTAGTATCATTCAATCTGCTTTAAGTACGGATCATGTTCCTACATTTGCTTATGCAGGGATTTTAATGATTTTGATTGCATTGGCATTTAAGGTGTCTCTTGCTCCCTTTCATTTTTGGACACCAGATGTTTATGAAGGTTCTCCTATAGTGGTTACCGCATTAATGAGCACTGTTGTAAAAACATCCGTATTTGTTGCTGTCATGAAGTTATTTTTATGGTATTTATATCCTGCGTATCAATATTATGTTCATATAGTAGCCGGGCTTGTTATTATTTCTATGATTATCTCTAATTTTTCTGCTTTAAGACAAAGCAACTTAAAAAGATTATTGGCATTTTCAAGCATTAGCCATGCGTCTATTATGATGTTATTGATTGTAGCAGATATGAGAAATGGTAACACCGTAAATGCGTTACTTTATTATAGTTTTGCTTATTCTGTGGCCAGTATTTCTGCATTTGGAATCATTCGGTATGTTGCACAAAACAGAGAAGAAAAGTTGGATATATTAAAATCACTAATATATAAACAACCATTTTTAGCGGTTTGTTTGATAATTGCACTGCTTTCTATGGCTGGAGTTCCGGTAACAGCTGGTTTTTTTGCAAAATACTATGTGTTATCTTTGTTAATGGTATCTGGTTATAAGTGGATATTTATAG
>JAOABO010000217.1 GCA_026418315.1 Bacteroidia bacterium | reverse complement strand
AAATTAAGCAGGAGAATGATAATCCCATATATTTACCATTAAAACCTGATTATCAAATAACAGTCAGTGAGGTTGTTCAATCTATTGATAGTAAAGGTATTAACCAATTACCTTTTAATCCAACTAAAGACCTCATTCTTTCAACGCAAATTATAGAAAAAATTGAAAATACCATCCAGCAAAATTTTGGCCAGATATTAATCAAAGATATCATTAAAAAAATAGAGTAATCATTCATGAAAACAAAAACAATATCTATAGTTGCTCTTTTTTTTCTACTGTTTCATTATGTTAATATAGCTCAAACAGCAGATACAAGTCAATTAAAACTGAACCATACCCACAAACCTCATAATAGATTATTTAAGATTAATATTTCTAGTTGGTCTGAACCAAAGAAAGCAGGAGTTTTAAGTGCCATATTACCCGGTGCAGGGCAAATATATAACAAAAAGTACTGGAAGGCACCGGTTATTTACCTTGCAGGAGGAGTATTGGTGTTTAACACGATACATCAGAATAACAATTACTTGTACTTTAAAAAGGAACTTATCAATGTACTCAATGGAAAAATGAATGAAAATGGTTATTCTGCTCAACAATTAACTTTGTTAAAGAATCAGAGTAAAAAATGGAGAGATTTATCCATAGCAGGTATAGTATTGGTATATG
>JAOABO010000216.1 GCA_026418315.1 Bacteroidia bacterium | reverse complement strand
CAGATAGGATAGAGATATTAAATCCTGATGAGTTTTGGAGTGCCTCTAAATATTTAGTAATTATTACTGAACAATGATTTTACAAGCATTTTTATTTTAATAATCTGTAAGAGATTCCAAACTCAAGCGTAGTTCCTTTAACAGAAGTTTTTATTCTATTACATAAAATGTAATAATGATAATCTTTTTAAAAGAATAATACCTTGCTTTTATTTCGCCTCAAGGTACATTCCCTTTTTCATGACTAATAAAAGAATATATATTTTTTAATTGTACTGATAACAGTGGTGCTTATAAGAAAGTCCTGAAATATTTCAGGACTTTTTCTTTATTTTGTAGACTACTAAATTAAATATCTCTGCTAATTTTTGCTTCTATGCTTTTGGTAGCATGTGGTACACTTTTCAATCTTTCTTTTGGAATAAGTTTACCTGTAATGGTACAAATACCATAAGTTTTGTTTTCAATTCGTAATAAAGCATTTTGCAGGTCAATCATAAATTTTTCCAGACGGGCTAACTGTTGTTCAATCTCTTCTTTAGTCATAACGTCTGAACCGTCTTCAATCATTTTAAAGGTGGGTGATGTATCGTCTATACCATTACCATCTTCGTTTGTGAAGTATTTTTTTAACTGATTGTAATTTTCTTGGGTCTCTTTTAATCGTTGTAAAATAATTTC
>JAOABO010000215.1 GCA_026418315.1 Bacteroidia bacterium | reverse complement strand
CTACATTTGAACAATTCACAGAAAATCTGCAGTATTCCAACAACTGCATTATTCTTTCAGAAAAAACAATTTACACACTCTATCCCCAATTATTTCAAACAAATTCACCTCGTTTAATATTAGACATCAACGAAAAAAACAAATCTCTTGCCACTGCTGAATCTATCTGGAATTTCTTTGTTCAAAATAAAATTACCAAAACACATACTGTCTTCATTATAGGCGGCGGCGTACTCCACGATGTTGCTCTTTTTGCCTGCAGCGTTTTTAAAAGGGGCTTACAGGTTATTTCTGTACCCACCACCTTGCTTTCAATGGTAGATGCTTCTATTGGCGGAAAAAATGCCATCAACTATCAATGTATAAAAAATTTAATCGGTACCATCTATCTACCATCTCAAAATATTATTATTCCTGATTTTCTCAAAACACTTTCACAGCAAGAACTTTTAAGCGGTTGGGCAGAAATAATCAAAATTGCCATGGTTATAGATAAAGATTTTTATGCTACTGTAACTCAACAAATGAACAACTCTCTTACTCCAACTTTCTCTTTGATTGAAAAATCCATTCAACTTAAACTCCACATCATACAACAAGATTTAAATGATGAAGGGATTCGTCAATTACTCAACTTTGGCCACACCATTGCTCATGCTATAGAAGCCATTTATGATGAAGAAAACAAGTATATTCCACACGGC
>JAOABO010000214.1 GCA_026418315.1 Bacteroidia bacterium | reverse complement strand
CAGATATTTTCAATTTTGCCCTACGCGAAGTACCTCCCAATGCCGAAAAACTTTTTGATTTTTCAGGAATTTCAAAAGACCAGATTGATTACTTCATTTTTCATCAAGCCAATTATTTGATGAATGAATCAGTTCGAAAAAAAATGAAAGTAGATAAAGATAAAGTACCGTACTCAATTAAAAAATATGGTAACACCAGCTCTGCTTCAATCCCTATTACCATGGTTACTGAACTGAAAGAACAACTGCTCTACCCTAAAACACTCTTTTTTTCCGGATTTGGTGTTGGTTTTTCATGGGCCAGTTGTGTTTTTCAATCCCAAAAAATAATTGTCAATTCTCTTCTTGAAATAGATTAAAAAAATGATTTCATTAAAGGATAAAACCATATTAGTAACAGGTGCTTCATCGGGTATAGGAAAAGATTCCGCTATTCTTTTTAGTGAAATAGGTGCAACAGTCATTATCACCGCCCGTAGAGAAAATGAATTGAAAAATACCCTGTCATTAATGAAAGAAAACAAGCATCAATGGATTCTATGTGATGCCACAAAACCGAACGAAGTACGGGAACTTGTCAATAAAATGCCGGCCATTGACGGATGGCTGCACTGTACAGGAAAAGTTTTTCCCGTGCCCTTTACCTCCAGTCAAGATAAACCTATCAATGACTTTGTTTCTGTTAATCCCTTTTCCGCAATTTATTTC
>JAOABO010000213.1 GCA_026418315.1 Bacteroidia bacterium | reverse complement strand
ATTCTTTTTAACTTGCGATGCTTATGGTATTTTTCCACCTATTTCTCGTTTGAATATCAATCAAGCAATGTACTATTTTATTTCTGGTTACACTGCAAAAGTTGCAGGAACTGAAATGGGAATTACAGAACCTACGGCTACATTTTCGGCTTGCTTTGGTAAAGCATTTTTACCTTTACACCCTGCAAAATATGCTAAATTGTTAGGAGAAAAATTAAAGTCAGAACAAATTAATGTTTGGTTAATCAATACAGGATGGATTGCAGGAGGAGCAAAGAAAAGCAAACGTATGAAATTATCTTATACCCGCGCTATGATACACGCCGCCCTTAATGGAGAATTGGACAATGTTCAATACGAAAAAATTCCTTATTTTGATTTAGAATACCCCAAAACCTGCAGAGATATTCCATACAATGTATTAAATCCTCGTGCTTCTTGGGAAAATCCACAAGAGTACGATGCTGTAGCTCTTGAATTAGCTAAAAAATTTATCAACAACTTCAAAGAATTTGAAGATTTGGCAACCAAAGAAATGATTGAAGCAGGACCACATCTACAAAGAATTTCCGTTATTTAAATTCTTCTTGCAATTAATTAAACTTTGCTGTACATTTGCGGCAAAATTTTTGACGGAGGGTGTAGCTCAGTTGGTTAGAGCGTCAGATTGTGGCTCTGAAGGCCGTGGGTTCGAGTCCCATCATCCTCC
>JAOABO010000212.1 GCA_026418315.1 Bacteroidia bacterium | reverse complement strand
AACCCTTCTTTTATTAAAGACGATCCCATTTCCATTCCACACTTATTTAATAACAGACAAGATATAGAAATAGCAGGGTTTTTAACCGCACTCATCAGTTGGGGAAATAGAAAAAGTATTATTCAATCTGCTCAAAAGTTGATGCAAATCATGCACTACAAGCCCCATGCTTTCATAATGAATTATACTACTGCAGATAATAAACAACTAAAATATTTTTATTACCGAACCTTTCAGCCCAAAGACGTTATATTTATAGTAAAAACTCTGAACCATTATTATAAAAAACACAATAGTTTGGAAAAATTGTTTGAACACAGAACTGTGCTGGAAGGTCTTTCCCTGCTTAGAGAGATATTATTATCAATTCCTCATCAGAAAAGATTTGAAAAACATTTACCTGATGTAAAAAAAGGCAGTGCAGCCAAGCGAATCAATATGTTTTTACGATGGATGGTCAGAAAAGATGAAGTTGATTTTGGAATTTGGAAACGAATACGAACATCAGATTTACTTATTCCTTTGGACATACATACATCCAGAATAGCCCATTTATTAGGGTTGATAGATAATCATCAATCTAACCTTCACAATGTACTTTATCTGACAGAATTATTGAAAACACTGGACAAAAAAGACCCTGTAAAGTATGATTTTGCACTATTTGGAATGGGAGTATATGAGAAAAATAACAGAGCTTTAAACTTAGC
>JAOABO010000211.1 GCA_026418315.1 Bacteroidia bacterium | reverse complement strand
CATTGAAGCCGCCAAACAAGCCAATGCCTACGATTTTATATTACAGTTTCCTAACCAATTTCAAACCATTGTGGGCGACAGAGGCATTCAGTTATCTGGAGGACAAAGACAAAGAATAGCCATTGCAAGAGCCCTACTAAAGAACCCGGCTATCTTAATTTTAGACGAAGCTACCTCTAACCTGGATGCTGAAAGTGAACAATTGGTACAAAACGCCTTGCAAACATTGATGAAAAATAGAACTTCTATTATTATTGCACACCGGTTGTCCACCATTCGTACAGCAGACAACATTCTTGTATTACAACAAGGAAAAATAGTTCAACAAGGCAGTTATGATGAATTAATGAAAGATACTTCAGGCCTGTTTTATACCCTCAATAAGCTTCAAATAGAAACAAAAGAATATATTTAAGTTTCATCTAATCCATTTCATTCATGTACCCAAAAGTTTATCTCAAGAAAAAAGATTTTATTTTACGAAAGCACCCTTGGATATTTTCAGGAGCATTAAAAAAAACAGATGAAAAACTAAATAATCAACTGGTGTATGTTTGTTCTGATGATGAAAAAATTTTAGCAACAGGTTATTACCAAAACGGAAGCATTGCAGTAAAAATTCTGGATTTTTCTGAGCAAATAATTGACCAAAATTATTGGAACGAAAAAATAAACAAAGCATTTTTATACAGAAAAAACCTAAACATTTTTAA
>JAOABO010000210.1 GCA_026418315.1 Bacteroidia bacterium | reverse complement strand
ATGAAAGACAGTTCCAATCTTTGCGTCATATCCCGAATACTATTAGAAGACAGATGGGGTGGGCAAACCCATTGGAATAAAAATTTCAGAGGATCTGATAGCATTTACGGCGAAAGTATATATACAAACAGATACGAAAGCATCATCAAACTTCCTTTGAAAATTAAAAAAATAAACCTAGAAAATAACTTATCTTACAACTATCATCATCAAAATTCTTATTACGGAAAATTATTTTTTGATGCCCATCAACACAATCTTTACTACCAATCCTTTTTTTCACACTCATTCAATATACTGCATAGTTTGTCTGGATTAGCGTTCAGATATTTATATTACAAAGATAATACGGCAGTGTTTAAAAACTCATCTGCTTTCAATGTATGGATAATACCTTCCGTTTATACAGAAAATACTTTGTCTTTCAATAAACACTTTCAATCCATTTTAGCATTAAGGTACGACTATCACAATGTTCACAAAAGTATTTATACTCCAAGAATGATGTTATTGTGGACGCCTTTATCTCTGTTCACTATCCGGAGCGGATTTACTACGGGCTTTCGCCCCGTTCAGCTTTTTACAGAAGACCACGCTGCACTTACAGGTGCGAGAAAAATTGTTATACAAAACAATCTTTTGCCTGAAAAAAGCTATACCGCTTATTATAACATACAAAGCAATATTTTACACAAACAATACTTTCAACTTTCTACAGACATTAATATGTGGTATGTTTATTTTTC
>JAOABO010000020.1 GCA_026418315.1 Bacteroidia bacterium | reverse complement strand
GTGCTATCATAGTACATAATAATAAAATCATAGCAAGAGGCCATAACTTAACAGAACAATTAAATGATGTAACAGCACACGCAGAAATTTTAGCCATTACCTCTGCAACCAATTTTATTGGCAGTAAATACCTAACCGAGTGTACCATTTATGTAACAATAGAACCGTGCCCAATGTGTGCAGGAGCAATAGCTTGGGCACAATTAGACAAACTGGTGTTCGGGGCTTATGACTTAAAGAAAGGATACTCTCTCTTTTCAGAAAACATTCTACACCCCAAAACACAAGTTGTAAAAGAAGTATTAGCAGAAGAATGCAAACACATTATTCAAAAATTCTTTTTTGAAAGAAGAAAAAAAACTTAATATCTATTCTTTATAAACTCAAATATGCCCATTCATCTACCTGAAAATACCTCTATTTTGGTTAGCAGAACAGATAGCATAGGCGATGTGATATTAACCATTCCTCTTACATTTCAATTAAAAAAATTATTTCCTCAAAATAAAGTTGTTTTTTTATGTACTTCTTACACTCAGCCCATATTAAAGCATATACAAACTATTGATACCACTATTAACTATAACGACTTAACCTCTCTCCCATTAAATCATCAAAAGCAAATTTTTCAGCAGCACAGCATTTATGCCAGTATTATTGCTTTCCCATCTTATGAAATAACACGTTTAATGTATCAAACCAATGTTCCGTATAGAGTTGCTACTTCACACCGATGGTACAGCTGGATATTTTGTAACCAACGAGTTTCATTTAGCAGAAAAAATTCAAATTTACACGAAGCACAATTGAACTTCAAATTATTAGAACCATTCGGTTATACCAATACACCATCTCTTTCCGAAATTTCAGATATGTATCAATTCAAAACTCTCACTCCATTGCCCGAAACAATAAAGCAAAAACTACATCCGGATAAATTTAAAGTCATTTTACACCCCAAGTCCAAAGGCAGTGCCCGAGAATGGAAAATAGAAAACTATATTCAATTGATTAAACATCTTGATTCGTCAAAATATCAAGTCATTATTACCGGCACAAAAAATGAATTGCCTGCCCTGCAACCCATCTTTAAAGAATGTTCTGATGTTCTTAATTTAGTAGGAGAAACTTCTTTAGACGAGCTGATCTCGTTAATCAATGAATGTGATGCCCTGATAGCAGCTAGTACAGGAACATTACACATGGCTGCCATTTTAGGTAAACACACTATAGGAATTTATCCACCCATACGCCCCATGCATCCCGGAAGATGGGCTGCCATTGGTAAAAACGTAAAAATATTTTGTAAAGAAAAAGATTGTCATGAATGCAAAAACAATCCTTATGATTGTCGATGTGTTCAGAGTATCTCATCTAATGAAATAGCATCTTATATTTATTCAATTGCTTCTCAATATAAAAATTAAATATGAATTACTTTCAATACTACAACGATAAAGTAATTTGGATAACAGGTGCCTCATCTGGAATAGGTGAAGCATTGTCTGTCAGTTTACTAAAAAATACCAATTCCCAGCTTATTCTTTCTGCAAGAAATTTTGAAAAACTAAACGACATCGTTCAAAAATTCAACGTTCAAAAACGAGTACTGATATTGCCTTTTGATTTGGAAAATTTTAATGCAGAACCCCTTGTGCAACAAGTTATCCAAACTTTTGGAAGAATAGATATTCTGATTAACAACGGTGGTGTAAGCCAACGGGCAATGGCTTTAGAAACATCAGACAATATAGAAAAAAAACTTTTTGACATTAATTATTTTTCATACATCAAGTTATCAAAATCTGTTTTACCTTTTATGATTCAACAAAAATACGGGCATATCGTAGTGATGAGTAGTATTGCCGGAAAATTTGGATTTTATTTGAGAAGCACATACAGCGCGGCAAAACATGCTTTACACGGCTATTTTGAGTCCTTAAGATTAGAATACGAGAAAGAAGGAATAATAGTAACTATGGTTTGTCCCGGAAAAGTAAAAACCAATGTTTCAATCAATGCTCTGACATCACTTGGTAAGACACACAATCAGATGGACGAAAGTCATCAAAATGCTATGAATGCAGATATAGCAGCTGATAAAATATTAAAAAACATAGCAAGACAAAAAGAAGAAGTTTATATTGGTGGAAAAGAAATTATAATGGTGTACCTCAAAAAATATTGTACACCTCTGTTTAACTGGTTAATCCGAAAACAATCGCCCTATTGAGATAAAGCAAAAGTTTTACTACAAAAGAAATACTCACTGGGTTGAGAATTTGTAAAAACAATAATTGTTTTGTTCATTGCAAATTGTTGTATCATTTTTTCATACCATTTCACAGATTTTGCATCAAGATTTGAACAAGGTTCGTCTAATAACAAAATCGGAGCAGCATCCAGGATAGCCAGCCATAACCGAACTCTTTGTTTCATACCACTTGAAAAATACTTAATCGGCTTATTGGTATGATTTTGAAGTTCTAACAGTTCCTGCATTTGAAAATAATCCACCTGAAATTTTCTGAAAACAAGTAAGTGAGATACCAACTCTGTGGTTGTAAATTCTTCAATAGTGTTCATATACGGTGCCGCAATGCTAATGTACTGATGCCAAATTTGTTTTTCTATTTTCTGATGTCCTTCATAATATTCAACACTTCCATCTGTGGGAGATGTATGTCCCGACATAATTTTAAGTAATGTAGATTTACCAGAGCCATTATTACCAGTAACAGCTAATTTGTCTTGAAAAGCTATGTCAATAGTAATATCTTTATACAAATATTGCCTGTTAAATTTTTTTGAAACCTGATATAATTTAATACTCAGAGGTCTCATAAAATTATGATTGATACCATTACTGAAAAACAATGTAGCAGAAATTGATTTGAATGAATGGATATAATCTGTTTCATTTGAAAAACATTATTTGTTTGACACCACGCATATTCAGGAACAACAGCAAATTACAGAAATTTTAATTCTAATTACAAAATGAAAAATTACCTATCTTAAAAAGGTTGAACGTCAATGATATTAAAAATACCATCAATTAAAAAATTATGGCACAGGGTCATAGCCGCTTCCACCACCAGGTCGGCACCTTGAAATTCTTTTTATGCCCAACCAAACTCCTTTCAAAAATCCATATTTCTTAACTGCCTCTAAGGTATATTGTGAACATGTAGGCGTAAACCGACAGGCATTAGGCAATATTGGAGACAATGCTAACTGATAAAAACGAATTAAAAAAATGGCTACATATTTCATATCTTACCCATTTGTAAGTTCAGATAATCGTTGCTTTTGTTCATGAACAAGCATTGCAATGTAACTAATTGATTACAAACATGATTGTTAAATCCAATGATAGAACGATAGTTTTCATATTTCATGTTTTTTTACACAATAAAATTTGTAATTTTGTATTCCAATCTTTAAAACAAAGTAGTATGAAACATTCAGTTTTTGTTATGTTGATATGGCTACTTTTGGGAATTCAACAACTCAATGCCGATACCATTCCCAAATACAAAGTTAATTACGATTTGTGGATAAGCCCTTATGCTCATAGTGTTGGCTTTGGATGGCTTAAAAAACACGTGCAGTACGAAGTTGGTGCTATATGGTTTCCTAATGAAACGCGACCCTTTCAGCATTTAGGACAAATAGGATTAAGCGGGGGATTGAAATATTTTCCGGAAAAATTTGATAAGCGCTGGAATATGTTTTTGTCGTCTAATGTTTTAACCCTTTATTCAAATAAAGATGAAATACAATCTATTTCCTGGTATAATTGTTTGTTAGCAGGAGTGGGAATACAATATCAACTAACACGATGTTGGTATCTGAATTTTCAGGTATACTCCCAACTATTTTATTTTGAATATAGGCGTGATGTTTTTTCTAACTCTCCCGCTGTAACCTCTTACAACTGGGACTTTTACTATCCGTTTTTTGAAGACAACTTTAATTCGGTTTTGGGTTTGTATTATGTTTTTTAATAGATGTCAGTTTTTTTACATAAATAAATTTTTTCTCCTTTGGGCAGTCGGTAATAGTCAATGTCTGAATCACTCATTTCTTTTGTAATATCGTATTCTTCCACCACAAATCCTACAGAACGTAATCTGTCAGGATAATCTAATCCATAAAGACGAACATGGTCTTTTTGCCAAAAGTGTTTTTCTCTTTCTTCGGGAGAAGTAATATTTTTATCTTCGTATGTGTTTTGTCGGGATGTATCTTGCGGTACCTGAAAGATGCCCCATCCGCCTGGCTTCATAACTCTATACAATTCTTTCATGCATTGTATATCATCATCTACATGTTCCAAAACATGATTAGCAAAAATTACATCAAAGGTATTATTTGGCAGGGGAATGTGATGTAAATCGAAATGTAAATCGGCAATAGGCGACTCCAAATCGGCAGTGGTATAATCCAAATTTTTCATTTGTTGAAAAATTGGCAAAAAGCATTGTTCAGGTGCTATGTGTAATACTTTATGTGGTGCACTAAAAAAATCTGTTTTGTTTTTAAGAAACAACCAGAGTAAACGATGTCTTTCTAAAGATAAGGTGCCCGGAGATAAAACATTTTTTCTTCTTGATTTTTCAGAATAACCATAGGGTAAAAACTGTCTGTAAGTTTTTCCATTAATGGGGTCTTTGTATCTTTTCCCATAAAACAAAATAGGGGCAATCCACTTCACAATATAACTGATACGAATTAATATGGGACGGGGGATTTTTTTTAGTAAAAAGTGAAACATAAATTTTAAAAATTCAAGTGTTTTTTCAAGTCATCAGATAATAATTGAATGGCATTTATCAGTGTTTTCTCTTCAAGTGGCTTGAAAAAGCTTTCTTTGTGGATAGGTTGATCTACCTTTCTCTCTCCTTTCAGAAAAGTAAATATTTTTAATTCTATGTCTGAAAAATACGACATGAGAGTATGAGTGGCAGTACTACCAAATGTTTTTTCATTTAATTGTGAATAATCGCCGCCCAACTGGCTTTCTAGTTGAAACAAGTAACATGATAAATTTGGATAGATGTTTTTAAGCAGTTTAAAGTCCACCAGAATTCTTTTGAGCATTGCATTTTCAGTATATGCTTTACATTCTATACCTATAACAAATTTCTTATTAATAAAAATTTGTTTGTCAACACTCAGAAAATAATAGTAATTTTTTATATTATTCAGAATGTATGCTTTGATTTCTTCATCTTCAATTTTAGATATATAATCACATTGAATGGGTATCTTGACTTTTTTAGAATTAATTTCTAATTGTTTTTCATCACCACCTAATTCTTTCCAAGCCAGTTTGATGATTTCTTCTGTAATATGTTCTTGTAGTTTTCCTTTAACACTCCTCAAAATACCTCCATATGCTCTACTTTTTTCTGCTTTTGCATCTTTATCAACCACCTTTACAACTGCATTATAGGTATGAATAATTTGCTGGATACCTTCTATTGTTTCTTTTTTCATAAAATTACTTTACACTAAATAAGCCAACATTCTCATTTAGCAATCTCATTCTTTCTTCTGCTTTTTTACAATATTCTTTTGATATATCAATTCCAAGATAATTTCTTTTTAATTTCCGGGCAACAAAAGTCGTGGTACCTACACCATTAAATGGATCTAAAATTACATCTCCCTGAAAAGAAAATAATTTCAAAGCTCTCTCTACTAGTTTTTCAGGGAACATGGCAGGATGTCCCCAATCTTTCATATCTCTTTCAGGTGCCACAGACCATTTGGCAACAACCCATTGCTTAAATTCTTCTGCAGAAATATCTATATTATCTGAATTTCCTTCTTTTTTTAAGTTTCCTTTACAAAAAATTTCAATAAATTCCCATGTGTATTTTAAATAGGGATTACTGGGACTTTTCCAACTGCCCCAAGCTGTATATTTACAATTATAATTATTTTTCTCCCACAAGATCTCTCCCTTCCATATCATTTTTTGCTGAATAAAAAAGTTTGAAATAATATGATGACTTGGAATGTAATCACTAAATAACGGTTGTATATTCACTAAAATTCTGCCCCCATATTTTAAGACACGAATACACTCAGAAAAAATTTTAAATAGATTATTAAAATAATCTTCCCAATAATGATCATCTTGATTTTGTTGATACTCTAATCCAAAATTGTACGGTGGCGATGTAAAGATTAAATCAATGCAATTATCAGGTATTTCTTGCATTACCTGACAGGCATCTCCACATATTATTTTGTTTAAAAACCTATCGGGTATCTGTTTGTTGATTTTACTAAAATTATTATTTTTTGCATAGTAATATTGCCCTCTTTTTTCTTCTTTTAGCTCCCTGTTTTGAACTTTTCTCTCTTTATTGTAATCAACATAAACTCTTTTATTCCCGTTAATTCCAAAACTTCTTATATTTTCTATTGATGGGACTATTTTCTGAAACGACTCTTTACTATCACATTGAATTAAAATTTTATTCATCCTTTCCTGCAAAACATTCAAATCAATTTCTCTTAATAGTACTATTAATCTGTTATTATCACACTCTAATTGTATTTCGTTATCTTTGAATACTCTATTAAAATTTTGGATACTCTTAATATCTTTTTCGGTAAAGTTTTTATCTTGACTAATAATAATTTCTTTGTAATTATTCATAATTATTTGCAAATTTAATGATAATTATCAATTAGATAATATCTCCAATATGGTTAGCAATTCGGGGTTCAATTCTTCAATGTGCTTAGTGGCTCTTTCAAATGGTGTATAGGTGACTTTTTTATCTACAATACCTATCATCACATTGTGTTTCCCTTCTAATAATGCTTTCACAGCATAATAACCCATAATACTTGCATTTACTCTTTCCATACAAGTAGGATTGCCTCCTCTTTGAATATGCCCTAAAACAGTTACCCGAACATCATGTTCAGGTTTGTATTGTTTAATAATTTCAGCCACTTTATAGGCCCCACCTGTTTCATCACCCTCAGCTACAATAATGATTTTACTGGATTTGTCTTTTCTCCATGTATTGATTTTCTGAATTAAAAGATCTACATCGTTTTTAATTTCAGGCACTAATATAGCTTCGGCTCCGCTTCCAAGTGCACTACGGAGTGCTATAAGCCCTGCATCTTTTCCCATGACTTCTACTACAAATATTCTATCGTGGCTTTCTGCAGTATCTCTCAACTTATCAATAGCTTCAATGACAGTATTGATGGCTGTATCGTAGCCAATGGTGAAATCCGTTCCTATTAAATCATTATCAATGGTGCCCGGGCATCCAACAATTTTTACATCTGCATATTTGGAAAGATCTAATGCTCCTTTAAAAGAACCATCACCACCAATGATAACTAATCCGTCTAAATGATGATGTTGAATGGTTTGAGCCGCCTTCATCAATCCTTCTGTTGTTCTAAATCTTTTGCTTCTGGCAGTTTTCAATATGGTACCTCCTCTGTGAATAATTCCAGAAACAGATTGCCTGCTAAGTTGAACATAATCATTGTCAATTAATCCTTCATAACCACGAATAAATCCTATAACCTCTATATTCAGATAATTAGCGGTTCGAACAATAGCTCTGATACACGCATTCATTCCGGGAGAATCTCCTCCTGATGTTAGTACTCCAATTTTTTTCATTGGTAAAATTTGGGCTTGAATTTAGATATTAAAAATGGTGGTAAAAAGTTTAATCTTTTTTCATTTCAGATGACTGACAATTTTCATTACTTTGCCCCAAACAGTTGCATGCAAGATATCCTTCAACATTTATTGCAGGAATTTCATCCTCCATTTAAAAGTCCTGTAATAGGATTTTCTTTAATTCTGTTTATCATTTTACTAGTACCTCTGTTATTAAAGCGGTTTAACATTCCTGGTATTATTGGTTTAATTATATCTGGTGTTATTATTGGTCCTCATGGTTTAAATTTAATAGAAAAAAATTCGGCTGTAGAATGGTTTTCTACAATTGGGCTTTTGTATATCATGTTCATTGCGGGGCTGGAGTTAGATTTGAATTTGTTTAAACAGCATAAAAATAAAAGTTTGACATTCGGAATACTGACATTTATTGTTCCTATTTCACTTGGATATATGGTTTGCCGGTATCTATTAAATTACGATGTAAATGCCAGTATGCTCACCGGAGCTATGTTTGGCACACACACATTAATTGCTTATCCTATTGTAAGCAGAATGGGATTAACTAAAGATATTGCAGTAGCTATTTCAGTAGGTGGTACTATTTTTACTGATACTGCCGTATTATTATTGTTTGCCGTCATTACACAGAATTCAGAAAATAATTTGAACTCTGTGTTTTGGATCAGATTAGGAATTTCTATCCTGTTGTTTTCCTTCATCATGTTTGTATTGATACCAAGAGTCACCTTATGGTTCTTTAAAAGATTAGAAAGCGAAAAATATTCTCATTATGTATTTGTGCTATCCGTTGTGTTTTTTGCAGCATTTCTTGCACATGCTTCTGGCTTAGAACCTATTATTGGTGCATTTGCAGCCGGAATAGCTTTGAACAAGTATATTCCTCATCATTCACAGTTGATGAACAGAATTGAATTTATTGGAAATGCCTTGTTTATTCCTTTTTTCTTAATCAGTGTAGGAATGGTGGTAAATTTAAAGGTGGTTTTGCATGGATATCAAACTTTATATGTTGCATTGGTGCTTACCAGCATGGCCTTGTTTACCAAATGGCTGGCGGCTTTATTTACTCAACTTTTGTTTCAATTAAAAAAAGTGCAAAGACAACTCATCTTTGGACTCAGTAGTGCCCACGCCGCTGCTACCTTAGCTATTATTATTGTTGGTTTCAACAAAGGCATAATTGATGAGTATATACTCAATGGAACGATTATTTTAATAATGGTAACGGGTATAGTAGCGTCTTTTTCAACAGAAAATGCTGCAAAAAAAATGATTTTAAGTGCCCATCACATTGATGCTACCAATGAGCTTTCATCTGTTATTCCTGAACAAATACTTTATGCCGTATCCGATTACAGAAATGCAGAAAAAATGGTAGAGTTATTGACGTATATAAAAGATAAGACCTCTACACATCCTGTCATTATGTTAGCCGTTATATCCGAAGAACAAAATGTAGAACAAAAGGTCATTCAAACCAAGCAACAGTTAGAAAGTGTTTTGAAAATAACCAGTGGATACACGCAGGAATTTCAAATCCTTACTACCATTGATTTTAATGTTGCCAATGGTGTTTCCCGAGTATCCAAGGAGATATTGGCTCAGCTTGTAGTGATAGGTTGGCCAGATAAATCAAGCATAATAGAAAAAATTTTTGGAGAAAAATATAAACAAATATTGGACCAAGTAGAAAAAAATATTTTTATAGTTCATCTAAAAAAACCAATTTCAATTGTAAAAAAAATTATTGTGGTAATTCCATCTTTATCTGAAAAAGAAATAGGATTTGACTATTGCTTTAAAAAACTTATTCAGTTAGCATCTGAGATTAACGCATCCTTATTGATTTATTCGAATAACTCAACAAAAGAATATATACAAAAAAATATAACCAAATCTGGAACATGTATATTTCAAAGTTTATCTATCTTTGAAGATATATTAATCATATCAAAACAATGTAGTGCAGAAGACCTTGTTGTTGTATTTATGGCCCGAAAGAGAACCATTTCATATCTGCCAGCTATGGACAAAATACCCGATAAGTTAGATACCTATTTTTCAGACAACAGTAAAATACTTATTTATCCTCAACAATTTTTTGAAACAGAAAATACTGAAACATACGAAGAAGTGAGCAGTGAACCATTGAACAAAGGCATTGAAACTATTCAAAAGATTGGTAAAGAAATAGGAAACATTCTATTTACAGAAAAAGCCAGTGAGTCAAAAGACAATCAAGATTAAAAAACAATGAAGGATACAAAGGACATATTAAAAGACAATTCCCAAGTCAAAATAATGGCTATTTTGAATTACACAGCCGATAGTTTTTATGATGGTGGAAAATACAACACACCAGAAAAATTTTTTCAGAGAGCAGAACAATGTGTAAAGGAAGGCGCCGATATTTTGGACATAGGTGTAGCCTCTTCTCGGCCAGGTGCTCCTCTTATAGAACCTCAAAAAGAATGGGGTTTAATTCAACCGTTATTAACTGCTGTAAGAAAACAGTTTCCTGAAACTCTTATATCTATTGATACTTATAATGCCTTCACTGCAGAAAAATGTATAGAACTTGGTGCAGATATCATCAATGATATTTCGGGTGGTCAGTTTGATAAAAAAATGTTTGATGTGATAAGTGATCATCCCTCTATTTTTTATGTTTTAATGCATACCAGCGATATTCCTGAAAGAATGCAACAAAAAACGAATTATCAGAACATTGTAAATGATATCCAACAATACTTTGCCGAAAGAATAAAAGCATTGGAAAACAGAGGTTTTTATAATATTATTATTGACCCCGGTTTTGGTTTTGGGAAAACAATGGAGCAAAACTATGAACTATTAGAACGATTAGAAGAATTTCAAATATTCAATAAACCTCTATTAGCAGGGTTATCAAGAAAAAGTATGATTTACAAAAAACTAAATAGCACCGCTGATAGTTATGAAACACTAATAGGCACAATTATTTTAAATACTAAAGCAGTAATGAAAGGTGTACGAATATTAAGAGTACACGATGTAAAGGAAAATGTTATATTAAAAACAATATATTAAACCTATCCGACCGATTAAGTAAAATCTTATTTTTTCTTTTTCATTTTTTCAGGATATTTGTACATACTCATTTCTTCTCTTCTTGCAGGTGGAAGTGTAGATTCATCGGTAATTTCTATTTCTTTCATTTCTCCATTTTTGTACATGGACATTTGAATAATTTTCTTTTTGTTTTCAGAAAACCCCGACTTTGACTCCATTTCTTTTTTAGGAGAAACCGTTGACTGCTTTAGATTATCCTGTGCATAAATAACATTTTCGTGCCAAATGAAAAATAAGATTAAAAATATCTTTTTCATATAAATGAATTTTAAGGTCTGTATACTATTATCATCATTCCGGATTGAAGAGCCGAGGTATTATTCCCCGCTGTTACAGCATTACCACTGCCGCCAGCACGAGAAGTTTGAAGTTCAAATTGATATGAACCGCTTGTTGGTACAGTAAATCTACCCGCAATACTATATGCGTCAAACGCAATCCATCCTGTTTGATAATCAACAGAACCTCTTGCCCATGCACCATCAGGAAAATCAGCACCATTTACTGCGATTCTAACATTATAATAACAATAAACAGCATCGGTAGTACCATTACAATCATTATCTGCCATAGCTGACCCATATCCCCATGCCCATACCACATCTCCTGCCTGTAAATTCAAAGTAACACTACATCCAGGATGTGTTGTCCATACTGCACTGTTAATACAAACATTAGTTGTTGAATTAAAAGCATTTTGATAAATAATAGATGCCGCCATGGGGAACCATACAGGGGCTATTCCAGGGCCTTGAGAACGAAGTACCTGACCAGCAGTACCTGCATTACCATTCGGTCGAAGTTCTCTGTCAAATTGAAGGTCTCTTGTTACTCTCACATCCCCAACAAAATATCCTGCCCATACACCATTTATAGAATTTTCATCGACATCTAGGTTTGGATAGCTAGAACCAACCCAAGGTGAGGGATTACCTGTTTGTGTATTCGTGGCAGCTGCAAGAATTCCAATAGAGTTGATTGGATTACCATTATGAAAGGATATTGCTTTTACTGCCACGTTTGTATTTTGACCACCAGCAGTGAACCATCCTCCAAAAGACCTTCCTCCCGTAGCGGGACTAGGGGCAACTGCATAACCTCTTACTCCTATTGCTCTTGGATTATTCCAGGCACTTGAACTTGCAATAACACCTTCAATAGCAGTTTGATAACTCCATGCGGCGTTCATCTGATGTTCTACTCTTAATCCGGTTAAATCTGTGCCACCAGATGAGGGACTAAAGAAATAATATCTCACGGCAGGATTACCTGTAGTATTTACACTTATTAAAGAACTGGGAGAATTATTAAATATTCCAATATTACCATTTGATAATACTCTCATTCTTTCTATGTTATTTGTTCTGATTGCTAAATCCACATTATCAGTTGTTCCTAAAAAGTTAGTAGTTGAACTTAAACCACCATTTCCAGTGACAAGCCATGCTCCTCCTGTGCCCGTTGCAGGCATTAATCTCACCCAATTAGGTGAACCAGGGGTTCCTGCATTATAGTAATACCCCGCAGGTGCTAGCCCACCTGTACCTGTATTATATACAAGCAAAGAAGTCGCAGGCGAAGGAATAGTAGCAGCATCTGTAGCAGATGTAAGTGCTACACGAGGAATTAATAATCCTTTATTAGTAAAATCTACATCCAAACCCGCACTTGGATTAGGTGGAGTTCCAGTAGGATTTATCCCCACATTTTGCGAGAATAGCACACTTGTGCTGAGTATTCCACTCATTACAAAAAATATACTTAATCGTTTCATAGTTTGCATTTTTTTGCAAATATAATAAATATTTTTGTTACAAAGTAAATTTACTTTAAAATTTTACCTTTGCCCCCTAAAATCTTTCCATGCATCAAAAAATTCTTATCTTGGATTTTGGTTCTCAATACACACAACTAATAGCCCGAAAAATTAGAGAATTGAACGTGTTTTGCGAAGTTCATCCTTTTAACTTTCAAATAGAATTAAATCAAAGCATAAAAGGCATTGTCCTTTCCGGAAGTCCTTTTAGTGTGAATGATGACAATGCTCCTATTCCTTTCTTAGATAATTTTTTGGGCAAAGTTCCCGTATTGGGTATTTGTTATGGTGCTCAACTATTAGCCAAATTACATGGAGGAAAAGTAGAAAAAAGTCAAATCAGAGAATATGGACGGGCACGTCTTACTGAAATAAACAAAACATCTCTTCTATTAAGAAACATTCCAAACGGAAGTCAGGTTTGGATGAGTCATGGCGATAGTATTTTAGAATTACCCAAAGAATTTACACGAACGGCTTCTACTGAAACTATTCCCGTAGCTGCTTTTGAAAGCAAAGACAAAAAGATATTTGCTGTACAGTTTCATCCTGAAGTGTATCATTCAGAATGTGGAATGCAGGTATTATCGAATTTTGTAAAAAGTATTGGTGGATGCGTTGGAGATTGGACACCACAATCTTTTGTAGATGAAACTATTCAAATGATACAACAAACAGTTGGTAATGAAAAAGTAGTATTGGGATTGTCGGGTGGTGTAGATTCCAGTGTAGCGGCTTTATTGCTTCATCAATCCATAGGAAAAAACCTGTATTGTATTTTCATTGATAATGGATTACTCAGAAAAAATGAATTTGAACAGGTACTGCATTCTTATCAGGATTTAGGATTAAATGTAATAGGAATAAATGCTCAAGAAAAATTTTATTCAGCGTTAAAAGGCATTACTGACCCGGAACAAAAAAGAAAAATAATTGGCAAAACATTTATTGATGTGTTTGATGAAGAAGCCCACAAAATACAAGATGTCAAATGGCTAGCACAAGGTACTATTTACCCTGATGTAATAGAAAGTGTATCTGTAAAAGGACCCAGTGTTACTATTAAATCGCATCACAATGTAGGAGGATTACCCGAAAAAATGAAGTTGAAAGTCATTGAGCCCTTAAGAATGTTGTTCAAAGATGAAGTCAGACGCGTGGGAAAATTGCTTCATCTACCCAATATTATTTTGAACCGACATCCTTTTCCTGGACCTGGCTTGGCCATTCGCATTATTGGTGAAATTACACCGGAAAAAATTGCCATTTTACAAGAAGCCGATAATCTTTATATAGAGCATTTAAAGACAAGCGGATGGTATGATAAAATATGGCAGGCAGGTGCTATTTTATTGAACACCCGAAGCGTTGGTGTAATGGGCGATGAAAGAACGTATGAGTATGTGGTAGCTTTAAGAGCAGTGCATTCAACCGATGGAATGACAGCGGATTGGGTACACTTGCCTTATGAACTGTTAGCCGACATCTCAAATTCTATCATCAATAAAGTAAAGGGAGTGAACAGAGTAGTGTACGACATTAGTTCCAAACCACCAGCAACTATTGAATGGGAATAAATTTTTCATGGAATAAAAAATGTATAATGAATAAAAACGTTGTTTTAATTGTGTGGCTTGTGTTTTTCTCATTCCAACTTTTTCCTCAGGAGGTAAGAGATTCTATTAATATTCCGGAAGAACAAAAACTATATGAAAAGGCATTGAAGTTTTTAGATTCATTAAAATACTCTGAAGCAGAATCCTTATTAACAGACGCATTAAAAAAGAATAAAAAATACATTCCGGCTATCATGAAACTTGGATATATTAAACTAAAAACGAAAGATTTGAAGAGTAGTGAAAAATATTTTAAAACCGCATTGAAGTATGATATTTCTCAATGGGAAGCATTGAAGTATCTTGGAAAAATTTATTATGAAAATAAAAAATACCCGGAGAGCAAAAAAATGCTGGACAGTGCGTATCACTACGAATCACAAGACCCTGAATTACTTTATTTTCGTGCACAACTAATGGTGGCAGGAAAAGCATATAAAGAGGCCTTGCAACCCCTGAATGAAGCATTGGATATTAAGCCCGATTACATGGAAGCTCTGATTTTGAAAGCAGAGATATCATATCATATCAAACAATTTAATGAATGTATCAAATCCATTACACAAGCCATTGATAAAATGCCTGCTAATAAAAAAGATTATAGTGCCTATAAACTCAGGGCTAAAGCATATTTTGAAATTGGAAAATTCAAAAACAGCATTTCTGATTTTAATGTGTATTTAGAAGCCAACCCCACAGATGAAGAAGCATTGATTTTAAGAGCATCATCTAAAATTAATACCAATGATTTTGCAAGTGCCATCACAGATTTGGACGAAGCAATTAAAATTAATCCTAAAAATCCTGTCAGCTATAATTATCGTGGAGCCGCAAAAGGAGGACTTAATAAATTCAAAGACGCACTTCAAGATTTGGACTATGCTATTCAACTAAAGTTTGATTATGCTTCGGCTTATATAAACAGAGCGGCTGTCAAATATGCCATTAAAGACAGAAGGGGCGCATGCAAAGATTTGGAAAAAGCAGATGCCTTGGGAGATTCAATGGCTTATCAGCTTATCCAAGAGTATTGTAAGGGTATGCAATAAGTATTTTTATCATAATTATTTTTCACTTTCTTTATTTTTGCCCAAAAAACTTAAATTGTTCACACCATTTAAATCATTTTTGTTTTTACTCTCTTGCCTATTATGTTTACTCTTTATATCATTATTGTTTCAAGACAATAAATTAAACATTACCGGGCATTTTTATTTAAATTTTTTTAATGTTCAAAACTTATGGAACCGGAATAATCAAACAAAACATGATTCTGTAAAAAGCATGATGAAATCTGCAGATATGGCAGAGCAAAAATTTTCAGCACAAAGTAATATCAAGCAAGATAGTATTTTGATTGCAGACACATTAAAAATTCAGAAGGTTCTTCAATTCATTCAATTTGATGAAAATTTTATGTCTTTAATAGAATATCCTGATAATGATAAAAATAAATTCGTATATCTGTTGAGTAAACTTAAAAGTGCACATAAGCAAAGTACGCATATTTTATACTACGGCGACTCTCAAATTGAAGAAGATAGGTTTTCTGCTGTTCTGCGTCAGGGCTTACAAAGCATTTATGGTGGAAGTGGTTGTGGATTATTAAGCATGATGCCCGTTGCACCGTGGATATATCCCAAAATATCTTACTCAGACAATTGGTATAAATGGGATTGTTATGCCGATGTACCCAAAAAGGATGAATATTATGGAATTACTGCTCAAACTTTTTTAATCAATTTTAATGATAAGCCCTCATCTTGGTCTTTGAAATGCAATGCAGATATGTCATCATCAGTATGTTTGTTCAATAAAATTGTAATGTACTACGGATATGCCAAAGAGCCAATAAAAATTAAATATCTGAATGGAAGTGAAATAATTTCAGAACACACTTTGAATAATCCGGATTTTTTTGACAAAAAAATATTTGCCGTCAAAAACAATGAATCTATACAATTTGAATTTGAAGGATTTGAATCGCCTTATTTTTATGGCATATCATTAGAAAGCTTTGATAACGGTGTATATGTAGATAACATTGCATTAAGGGGCTCTTCAGGTACATTTTTTCATCTTATCAATAGAGAATTATTGAAAAAATTTTTCGAAGATTTAAATGTGTCCTTGATTATTCTTCAGTTTGGAGGAAATATTATGCCTATGATAGACAGCGAAGAGAAAGCCAGGCAATATGCAAATTATATTGATTATCAGCTTAAAATTATTAAAAGCATTCATTCACAATTACCGATATTGTTTATAGGACCTGCCGATATGAGTGTAAATATAGATGGGGTTATGCAAACGCACCCTTATCTTGAAACAATGATTCATTATCTGAAAAAAACGGTATTAAATAACGGATACGCTTTTTTTGACATGTACAAAGCCATGGGTGGTAAGAATTCTATGCCTGTGTGGGTAGAAGAAAATTTAGCCGCAAAAGATTACCTTCATTTCAGCCCGGCAGGGGCCAGAAAAATGGCAAGCTTAATTTATTATTCTATATTACAAGATTTAAAGGAATTGAAAACAATTTATTAAAATGATTCATCATTCAATTAAAAAGAATATTACAAGAAAAGATATGGTTGTTACGCTTGTAGCTTATAGTTTTCTTACCATTCGTTTATTCACTCAAAACTATCCGTCTTTTATCAATATGTCGTGTAATAAAATTTATTATGACAAAGATAGTACTAACTTCTATAAGTTTAAAAATAAACTACAAGAATTTACAAAAGGAAAAAGACACAACATACACATCGTTCATTTTGGCGGGTCGCATGTTCAGGGTGGTTTTTGGAGCGAAAGTATTATGACTTCTTTACAAACTAAAGCCAATACAAATGGAGGAGGATATTTTGTTTTCCCTTTCAGGCAAGTTAAAACCAATACTCCTTATTACTTCAAAACATATAGTAATGGAAAATGGAAAGTCAATAAGTGTACAAAAATTACTGATACCTTAAAATACATTGGAATGTGTGGCATTTCTGCTATTACTGATACATCGTGTTATATTTCCATTAAGAATAATTGGGATAAATTGAGTGCATTTACCAATATTAAATTTTTTCATCGTTTTAATCAAGATTACGAAATTATTCCTCAATTCAAGACAAATTTAGTGCAACATCATGACTATTATTCTGAATACTTTTTGGCTGAACCAACAGATAGTATAGCATTTCAAATAAATAAAAAGGAAAATTCTTATTCTGAATTTATTTTAGACGGTATTAGCTGCGAAAACATAAATGGCGGTGTATATTATGCAGGGTTTGGAGTGAATGGGGCCACATCAGAATCGTTTTTGAACTGTGCATTGCTGTTACATCAACTGAAAAACATGAAGGTAGATTTGTTTATTCTTTCGTTTGGTGTAAATGATGTAAGAAATAAAAGTTTTGAAAAAGCAGAATATTTCAATAATTACGATACTTTGATAAAAATACTGAAAACATCTCATCCTGAAGCAAGTATTCTGATTACCACCATTAGCGACAATTACATTAAAAGAAAAGGATTCAACAAAAGAACAGAATTAGGGAACCAAGCCATTTTTGAAATTATGAAAAAACATCAGATTGCTGTATGGGATTTGTATTCTGTAATGGGTGGATATAAATCTATGTATAAATGGTATAAGGCAGGATGGAGTGCAAAAGATAAAATTCACTTTAATAAAAAAGGATATACTCTTTTAGGGCAATTGATGACCGAAGCTTTTTTCTTACCATTGCAATTTTATCCCAAAAAATAATAGCGTGATAGACCTTTCTTCCATAGTAAAAACCATTTTTTATCAATCCGACCAACCACTTTTATTTACGCATCTTTTTTTCTGGATATTTTTTCTTGTAGTGTTATTAGGATACTCATTGGTTTTTCGTCTGCAAGGAAAAAGAAATTATTTGAAAGTATTGTATTTATTATTGGTGAGTTTTTATTTTTATTACAAAACCAGCGGCATTTTTATTATCTTGCTATGGTATGTTATTGTAATTGACTTTTTTTTAGGAAAAAAGATTGCTATTTCACAGGAATGGAAAAGAAAATTATGGCTAACAATCAGTATTATTAATAG
>JAOABO010000209.1 GCA_026418315.1 Bacteroidia bacterium | reverse complement strand
TTTGACAATTTGGTTCGTATTTTTACTAAAAACCAACTATTAAAGAAATTTTTCAGATACAATAGTATATTTTGTAACATTATTGTCCAAAATATTTTTGTTTCAAGAAATAACTAATTGATTTTCAGCCACTTATTATTTAAAATAATGACTTTCTGAAATATACTCCCCCCCTCTCTTAATTTTTACCATAAACTTAATTGTATCCCATCGCATCGGTCTCTTATCCTTTTACCTTCTAACTCTTTCATATCGCTTATCATAAACTCTATCAACGACACATAACTGTGTATATTCAAACGAATAAAACTGACTATACTACTAAATGCGACCCCTTTCCTTCTCTTCTTAATTCTATTGTGTAATATCATCATCAACAAATTCGCTATCAAGCAGCACCATATCTGTATCTTAATCGCATTCTCATTATCCCCTAAAAAATACTTTAACTGAAAATTCAGCATAGTTCATATATTCTCCATTCTTTATCTATTACATAAATGTCTCTTTTTTGTAAGTACATCTTTGTACATCCTTCGTGGGGTTGTGAATAAATGGCTTCGCTGATATATTGTAGAAAATGACTACTTTCTTTTAATGTCTAATGCAATTGGATATCTTCTTTTTTCTTATCTTTTATTATCGGGCTTTTTAATCTGTTCAAAAAACCGGGATAGAAGAAGAGAATTTTTGATTAACTTTGTGGGGCTGATGATTCTTTTTCATAAGAATCAATTTATTTAATTCC
>JAOABO010000208.1 GCA_026418315.1 Bacteroidia bacterium | reverse complement strand
GAAGTATTAGATGCATTAAACAAAGAATATTTGGAAAAAAAGAAAAACAATAAATAACCTTTGAACTATTCAATATTTGTCATTCCGATAAAGATAAAGTGTTTTTCAAATTGTAACCCTTCATGAAAGATTATTCCAATAGCTTAGTATTTATCTTTTTGCATAAAATAAATTATTTTTTATTTCAAAAATGTCGTTTTTTTGGAAGCAGAAAGTTAGGCCGAACCCTCTCTAAATTACTTTTACCAAAACATTATACTCATTCCATCATTTCAACAATATACAACTTTAAAATCATTCTGCCCCCTAAAAATAATTTTGAAATAGAAGAACTTTATTACCTCGGCTTTTATGAAGCAGGCACTTTGCATGTAATTAAAAAAATATTGAAACAAGACGATGTGTTTATTGATATAGGAGCAAGCGTGGGGTTAATGAGTTTATATGCAGCTAAGTTAGTTGGACCAAAAGGAAAAATATGGGCATTTGAACCAATGCAAGAAATGGTACTTCTCATTAAAAAAAGTGCAGAATTAAATGGCTATAATAATATAGATATTTTTGAATGTGCATTAGGAGACAAAGAAACAATACTACCCATATATACAAACAGAGCATGCCCATCATTAATAGAAAAAAATAACGAAATTCCTACGCACCACGTTACAGTAAAAATATTAGATAAAATAATTGAAGAACAAAAACTTGAGAATATTAAAATGATAAAAATAGATGTAGAAGGTTTTGAATTA
>JAOABO010000207.1 GCA_026418315.1 Bacteroidia bacterium | reverse complement strand
GTTGAGTTGATAGAAAAGAAAGCGCAATTAGAAGTGAATGAAAATCAATTTCAGCAAAATGTTCAAAAGCAACTCACAAGTAGTAATAATCAATCTGATAAAACACCAACCAATCAACAAAAAGATATTAAAAAGGAAGAATTATCAGCGTCCAATACCCCCATCCCACCTTCTAATACAAAAGAACTTATTGACATTGTGAAAAAAGATGCAGAAGAGTTAAAAACAGAAGTTCAGGAAATGGAAAATCAAAATAATCAGTTCAAACAAGTAATACAATTAAAAGAGCAAGAAATTAATGACATAAAGAAAAATATTCAGGACACACAGAACCAACTATCCAATGCAGAAAGTACAGAAGAAAAAGAACAATTAAACCAGTTAATAAATGATTTGAAGGATAAATTAAAAAACACAGAAGAACAAAAACAATTTTTTGAAGAGTATCAAAAAGAGCTTATTACTGATTTACAAAATAAGAAAAAAGAAGCAGAACTCAATCAGCAATTTCTTAATGCTTTGCAAGAATTGGAAAGTGGAAAAAACAACAAGGCCACTCTTACCAAACTTGAAAACCTTCAAAAAGAACTTCAAAATATAGAAAAACAAAAAAGAGAAAAAACAGATGTTTTATTGACCCTCAATAAACAGGAAAAAGAAAAAAATGAGGAACTTTCAAAGTTAAAACAACAAAAAAACAAAACAGAGCAGGATATACAACTAATACAAAACGAACTGAGTAACCTTAAAAC
>JAOABO010000206.1 GCA_026418315.1 Bacteroidia bacterium | reverse complement strand
ATCATTGTCATGGCACATTACCGAAGCATGCTTTTGAAAAAGATAATCATTTGTTTTGTTGTAAAGGGTGCTTGAGTGTTTATTCAATTATTAAAGACGCTGGTTTAGATACTATATACGAAAAAGAATTATTAGGGAATTTTACAAGACCTCAGGATGATGACAACATCCATGAATTTGATTTTTTAGAAAACACCAGTATTCAGGAAAAATTAATTACTTTCAGAGAAGGAAATATTTGCAAGGTTGTTTTATACGCACCTGATATTCATTGTGCTTCATGTATTTGGTTGCTGGAACACTTACCAAAGTTACATACTGCAATTATTCAATCGCAGGTTAATTTTCATTCAAAAAAAATTTCAATACTGTTTGATGTATCTAAATTATCTTTAAAAGATTTAGCCATATTGCTGAACCAAATAGGATACAAGCCCTATTTTAATGTTGAAAAAAAAGACAACGATATTGAACGAAAAAAATTATTGATGCGATTGGGTGTGGCAGGTTTTGCATTTGGTAATATTATGTTATTGAGCTTTCCTGATTACTTAAATACATCAGCTACCCTGGATATTAAGTACGCTAATTTGTTTCATTATGTAAGCTTTTTATTATCAATTCCTGTTATATTCTTTTCAGCACAACCATTTTTACGCTCTGCGTGGGGCGGTATTCGGGCAAAAGATTTGAATATGGATGTGCCTATTGGTATAGGTATTCTCACTTTATTTTTACGAAGTACGTATGATGTGTT
>JAOABO010000205.1 GCA_026418315.1 Bacteroidia bacterium | reverse complement strand
GTAAACAACTGATATAATCCATCGTAGCTGGCATACCGTAAATTGCCTTCTTCTTGAGGGATGACGTAAGGAATGTATTTTTCGTTATATATTTCTTTTTGGATGATTTCTGGAACTTGGATGGTGTTGTTTTTGAGCGAAAATAATCGGAAGCCATTTACTATATAGTTGTTATACACATATAAGGGCTTATACAATGACACTACTAATCGGTCTTTATCTTTAACCAATTCTTCTTTTAATGAGTTGTCTTTAATAAAATATTGTTGTTTATCTTTTTGAATGATAAAAAAACCGGTTAAGGCAGGAAAAATTAATTTGTTTTCATACTCTAATCCATTACCAAGCAAGTTCACATCGGGGATATTTTTGGTTTTATATAAATAGGCCGTAGAATAATTGGTTTTATTGATGATCATAATAGGATGACGGGCGTTCAACTCATCAGGAAGTATAAAATAATTCTGATTGGTTTCAAAAATGCCCGCAATTATATACGGTACTTCTTCGCATATTTTCTGAAATTTATTTTCATTAAATAAATACAAGGTTCTGGTATCATCATTTTTATTGTAAAAAGAATAAAACACATTCCCTTTGTTGGAACACAACAAGTTAGATGGAAAGCTATAATTATCAGGATAAGAATTAAATTTTTGAGTAGTAATTTTCATTTTATCAAAATCAAAATTCAGTATTCCTTTTTTAAAATATCTGATTCCGTTTTTATCAGTAACCCCATTTTCCCCTTGTAGAGAGATGGTATCAGAAA
>JAOABO010000204.1 GCA_026418315.1 Bacteroidia bacterium | reverse complement strand
TATGTTAGAAGTTATTTGATAAATGATATTTACTTTGCTGTTTACAACCGGTGGGGCGAATTAGTATTTGAAACACATGATAAAAATAAAGGATGGGATGGCACATACAAAAATCGTCCCGCCGATGTAGGAGTATTCGGTTATTACTTGAAAGCTATATGTCCTGGTGGAAAAGAAATTTTCAAGAAAGGAAATGTTACTTTAATCCGATAATAAATTTTTCTTACATCAGAATACGGTATAAAACAGGATTAGATGGAGATGCATCGCTTTCTATTGGAGCAATTTGAAGATTTAAAAAATACCAGTCGTCTAAAATGGTATTGGGAATAAAGGCAAGTTCCGTGATGGTTCTTAAAGAGTGTTTTTCATTAGGATAATTCCAAAACGTTTTGTGTCCTTCTAATTTCCCATCGTCTTTTTCCTTATCCACACTGGGTAAATCCAAGATAAGATGTTTTACTTGTTTTTCTAAAATATATTCTACTGCCTCTTTACTTAAATAAGTTGGGTTGGTATTGGAATAGTTGTAATACAATTTTTTTTCATCGTTTGGAATGGTACGAATGATGAGTGCGTCTATGTGTTTTTCATTTTGAATATGAGGAATGAGAGAGTTTTTTGTAATAACGGTGTCAGTATTTTGTAAATATTCTGGTAATACTGAAATGAGTTTTGCTTTGAAAAAATAATTATTCAATGTTTGAAATACAGAAGTGGGTTCTGCAGAAATATGCCCTACGCATTCTGTATGTGTGCAATTTCCGTGTGGATTAAAAAATACATTTCTAAAG
>JAOABO010000203.1 GCA_026418315.1 Bacteroidia bacterium | reverse complement strand
CCATTTATTGAATATCAATGCCGATTTGGTAAACCTATCATTTTATCTACCGGGGCATCTTATCTGTGGGAAATTCAGCAAGCCGTAGAAGTTATTGAAAAATACGGTAACTCGCTTATTTTAATGCACTGCGTCTTGAATTATCCAACACCTAACGCCAATGCTCATTTAGGAATGATATGGGACTTAAGAAAACATTTTTCAGAACACATTATTGGATACAGCGACCATACATTGCCTCAAAATATGGAAGTGATACACACTGCCGTATTATTAGGTGCTGCTGTAATTGAAAAACACTTTACTTTTGACAAAACCCTGCCCGGTAATGACCATTATCACGCTATGGACAAGGAAGATTTAAAGTTATTTAGAAAAAAATGGCAATATACACAAGAATTATTAGGTAGCTTTAAAGTAACTGCCTTACCTGATGAAGAGCCCGCCCGTCTTAATGCTCGTCGCAGTTTAGTGGCTGCCAAACATATTCCAAAAGGAAAAACGATTGAACCATCTGACTTAACATGGAAACGACCAGCTCACGGCATTAGCCCAAAATATTTTAACGATGTAATAGGGAAAAAAGCAATAACAGATATTAATGAAGATGAAATATTAAAGTGGAATATGTTAGAATAAAAAATAATTTTTGCACTTATCCCTCGATGGCTAAAATATATTCAAGTAGTTTCCTTACATTACGCATGCTTACACTTAATGATTTGTAAAAATTTGAAGATAAATTTATGGTTTGATATACACTAAAGTTGCCCCAAAACCATAAGATTTATAGGGAGCATCTTCCAC
>JAOABO010000202.1 GCA_026418315.1 Bacteroidia bacterium | reverse complement strand
TTCACTATATTTTTTATTTCCTGCTCTTTATCTTTTTTACAAATCAGCAACATATTATTGGATTCTACAACTACAAAATCATCCAATCCTACTAATACCACTAATTTATCTTTTGGTACATTTATAAGGCAATTACCTGTATCATAAAGCATTACATTCTTGCCCATTACAGCATTTTTCTTTTCATCTTTCTTTAAATGATTATACAAAGATTTCCATGTACCTATATCACTCCACCCTAATGCCGATGCTCTTACGTAAACATTATCCGCTTTTTCAAGTATAGCGTAATCGATAGAAATATTCTTGCAAATACTATATGCTTTTTCAATAAATTTTGGTTCAGCACTGGTAAAGTATATACCCTTGCCCTCTTCAAAAACATGAGCCAGTTCGCTATCGTATTTTTCAAATGCCTTGATGATACTTTTAATACTCCAAATAAACATGCCCGTGTTCCATAAAAACTCTCCACTTTTAACAAAATACTTGGCCATTTCCAAATCAGGTTTTTCAATAAAGGTCTTAACTTTGTATATTCTCTTATCTTGTTCATCAGAAGAATCTTGAATATATTGAATATATCCGTATCCTGTATTGGGTCTGGTGGGTTTGATGCCAATGGTTATTAAACAATCTTCTTTGGATGCTTTCTCAAAACAGGATTTTACTGCTTTTACAAAAACTTTCTCTTTTTGTATGATATGATCGCTGGATAGCACCAACATCAGCGCATCAGGGTTCTTTTCTTTTAATTTGCATGCTGCATAGGCAACACAGGGTGCTGTATTTTTTCTGTACGGTTCAGTCCATATATTTT
>JAOABO010000201.1 GCA_026418315.1 Bacteroidia bacterium | reverse complement strand
TTGTATTATTCCAAATATAAAAGTAAACAACCATCCAATAAAATACCCTACAACTAATCCATTTTGAATATTAAAAATACCTAACAATAAAGACAATAAACTAATTATTGTTATTTGAAAGATTTTATTTACAGCAATTGAATCATATTTTGAAATTCTTTGAAACCAAAAGTAATATGAAGTAACTATAGCCATAAAAAAAGTAATAATGGGTAAAATATATTTTAATATACTTATTTGAGGGTGAAGCTTGTACAACGCATTGTAATCTATTAAATAATAATTTATGACAAGAGTAATCAAGGTCATCAAAAATGAAATAATCAAACATAAAAAAAGTAAATTAATAGAAATAATTTTTTTAGAACTTATAACAATCGTTCTGTCGTATTTCAAAGTATAAAATTCAAACAAAACATTTGATGATGCCAACATGATGCCTAATAATGCATAATCGGTTGGATTATAAATTCTCGTTAATATCGGTGAAAACAATAATGCTATGATTTGAGCAATAACATGACCCGAAAGAAGACGAAGAAGGTCTTTATATTGTAAAAAAAAACTCATTACTTAATTATTTTATTATCACATCAAATTTTACCTTTAAAAAATATTTAATAAAGAACATTTGTACCAAAAAAGATAATGATGTTCCTATGGCCGCACCATAAATACCTAAAAATGGAATAAAAATTAAATTAAATATTACATTAGAAATGAAAACTAAAAAAATCAAAATAGTTTGTAGTTTAGGGTACCCTATCTGATTGAATATCATTAATAAAACATGGTATCCTCCTGTTAATATAAAACCAATAC
>JAOABO010000200.1:247-874 GCA_026418315.1 Bacteroidia bacterium | reverse complement strand
GTTCCTTGACAATACAAACTTCATCACAATTTGCTATTGTGTATCAGACGAGCAAATATTTAAAGGAACTTACCAAATTGACAAAGACAAGGTTCTTTTGCAATATGACACAGTAGAAGTTGACATAGAATACAACTGGGAAATGGAAACAGACACGACTGGTACAGTTAAAACGGAATACTTCGTTAAGACACAAAAGACCGAAGCCAACAAAATAACCTTGACAGCATTGACTTGCAAAGGACAAGTTTGCTTCAAAACTGGGGACAAAGAAATATCTTACGGTTCGTTGGACAAAAAAACAGCTATCGACAAACACATACAACGATTGAAAGACCTAGGTATATGGGACAAACTGAAATAAAAACTGGTGCTAACAGCACATTTGCAATAGGCGGGTTTTCGTGCTCCGCAGACAGTTTTATGGTAGCCAAATGTTTCGTGCTCCGCATAAACATCAGTGGTAAAAATCCCGCCCATCGCAAATCTGCAAACCGTTATGGGCAAGTTTAAGAAACGACACAACGAAATGACACAGACCAGAGAACCACCGATTTTTGACTCGTCTTGAGAGAAATGTTACGACTAAATAAATATAATTCATAAAAGTGGAGACCAGAAACCTGT
>JAOABO010000200.1:0-237 GCA_026418315.1 Bacteroidia bacterium | reverse complement strand
CCACTCAAAAAAACGGGGCGAAACCGAAAAGCCTTATGAGTAGGGAAATATGATTAAATACAATTCTTTATGAAAACTTCATTTTTAATAATTTTAGTCTTTATAAGCCAGTGGACATTTTCGCAAAGCCAAAATTGGTCAAAGGATGATCGTAACAGTATATTTAACGAGTTTATGAATTTATTGTCTGAATATAATAATATATCTAATGACCAAAAGGAAAGCATATCATTATGT